>NZ_JBEZDT010000021.1:89120-164183 GCF_040648455.1 Catellatospora sp. NPDC049133 | reverse complement strand
GGTACTGCAACGGGGACGTTGTGGGAGAGTAGGACACCGCCGGACAAACATCGCTGTTCAAGGCCCGACCGTCATGGTCGGGCCTTGACGCGTTTCCAGGCAAGGAAGCGCCTTGTCAACCCCATCCGTCATACGAGGGCACCTCGTTAACGCCGCACCTATTCGGGCCCCTGCCACAGGGGCCCTTTTCGTTACCTGTAGCCGGCCGGCCGTTTTATCGGCTGCGGTGCGATGATCGCCGTTTCTGGTCAAAACCTGGGGCAGGACCGCAGATCATGTCCAGAAACAACGATCACCGAACCACGAACCGTGGCAGTGGCACACCGCCTGCCGTGCCCGCGTCGATCATGAAGTTGTGGCAGCGACTCGCCGCCGACCCGTGCCATAAGTTCATGATCGACGCGGAAAGGGTGGGTCAGGCGGGGGTGAGGGTGGTGAGGATTTCGGTGGTCGTGGTGTGGTCGCCGGTGCGGTGGGCGGTGAGGAGTCGGGCGAACTTGTCGGCGTCGAGGATGGGCAGGCCCAGGTCGGCGGCTTTGGTGGCTTTGGAGCCGGCGCCGTCGCCGACGACGACGAAGTCGGTTTTGGAGGAGACCGAGCCGGAGGACTTGCCGCCGAGTTCTTCGACGGCCTCGTTGCCCTGGTTGCGGGTGAGGCCGGGGACGGAGCCGGTGACGACGACGGTCATCGGGGAGCCGTCCGGGCGGCGTAGCGGCAGAGATGTCTCCGGGCCGGTGGCGGCGGTGGCGGCCGGGCCGGTCGGTTCGGTCATGTTGACGCCGTGGGCGGCGAGTTTGGCGATCAGCGGGGCGACCTCGGCGAGTTCGGCGAGGATGACCGCGGCCCGTTCGCCGCCGATGCCGTCGACCTGCTCCCACTCGGCCGGTGTCGCGGCCAGGATGTTGTCCATGGTGCCGAAGTGGCGGGCGATCCGGCGGGACAGGGTGCGGCCGGTCATCCGGATGCCCAGCCCGGTCAGCACGCGCGACAGCGGCCGGGTCTTGGTCGCGGCGATGCTGTTGACCAGGTTCGTCGCGGACACGGTGCCGAGCCGGTCCATTGCGGCCAGGGTCGGCACGTCGAGGGCGTACAGGTCGGCGGCGTCGGTGATGTGGCCGGCGGCGAGCAGCGCGTCGAGGATCTTGTCGCCGAGTCCTTCGATGTCCATCGCGTCGCGGCTGGTGTAGTACAGCAGCGTCGCCTTCTCGCCGCAGGCGCGGCCGCGGGCGCAGCGCCACCGCAGGTTGCTGCGGTCGATGTCGCCGCCGCAGCGTGGGCAGTGCTCCGGCGGGCTGAACGGCTCCGCGTCGGCGGGCCGGGCGTCGGGCACCGCGCCGGTGATCTCCGGGATGACGTCTCCGGCGCGCCGGATGTAGACGGTGTCGCCGGCGCGTACGTCGCGACGCTGCAGGTCGGTGAAGTTGTGCAGGGTCGCCGAGGTGACCACGACGCCGCCGACCTGGACCGGTTCGAGCACGGCGACGGGCGTGATGACGCCGGTGCGCCCGACCTGCACGTCGATGCGCAGCAGCGTGGTGGTGCGGGTGTCGGCGGGGAACTTGTAGGCGATGCCCCAGCGCGGTGCGCGGGTCGAGTAGCCGGCCTGGTCCTGGTCGGCGGTGAGGTCGGCCTTGACGACGACACCGTCGATGCCGAACCCGAGCTCGCCGCGCCGTGCGCCGAGCGCGGCGACGGCGGCGGTGACCTCGTCGATGTCGGTGCACACGGCGAGCCCGGCGGAGGACTGCGCGGTCGTGGCGACGCCGAGCGTGCCCAGGTGCTCGATCACGGCGGAGTGGCTGTGGGCGTGTTCGGCGGGCACGCCGTGGGCGGCGTACGCCATGAACGACAGTGGGACGTCGTAGGCCCGCTGGGCGCGCAGCGATCCGGCGGCCGCCGAGCGCGGGTTGGCGAACACCGGCTCACCGTGGGCGACCCGCAGGTCGCAGCCCTTGGCGAAGTCGGTGTCGGTCATGTAGACCTCGCCGCGGATCTCGACGGTCACCGGCGCGGACAGGCGCTGCGGCAGGCCGGCGATCAGGCGGGCCTGGCTGGTGACGTCCTCGCCGGTGTAGCCGTTGCCGCGGGTGGCGATCCGCACGAGCCGGCCCTCGGTGTACCGCACGGCGATGGCCAGCCCGTCGATCTTCGGTTCGACGGTGTAGCGGGTCACCGGGCGGTCGAGGGTCCGGTCGAGTTTCGCCGCCCAGTCGCGCAGGCCCTCGCTGTTGAAGACGTTGCCGATGCTGAGCATGGGTGAGCTGTGCTCGACGTCGCCGCCGACGGTCCCGACGACCGCGGTGGGGGAGTTGCCGGTGCGCCACTGCGGGTGCTCCCGCTCGCTGGCCACGATCCGGGCGTACAGCGCGTCGTAGTCCGCGTCGTCGAGCAGGTTCTGCTCACCGGCGTAGTACGCGGCGGCAGCGGCGCGGGCCTGCTCGACGGCCGACCGGTACTCGTCCCGGGTGGTGTGCGGCCGGGCGTGCGCGGGGTCGACGATCGGGGCGGCTGCCGTGGCGTCGGCGGCGAGGTCGTCTTGCATGGTGCGGGCTCCTTCATCGGCCTGCGTGGCCAGGCGGTATGCGGAGGATAGCCGCCCGGTGCGACACCCCGCCGATCACGCGAACGCCGGTGGGCGGCGTTCCGGCCGGCCCCGGGCCGGGGTCTCCGCGCCTGCGCCGCCTGGCCCCGCGCGCGAGCCGCTGCCGGATGGTCTGCGTAGGCGAGGTCTGGTGTGCGCGGTGTCGGGCTTGTACATTCCGTCAATGACACCCGTCGCACCGTCGCCGGTCGAGTCGGCTTCTGGTGGCTCCCGGCTGGTCAGCGGCCTGTTGCTGATCGCGGTCGTGGGTCTTGCCGTGCTGGTGTGGCGGTGGCCGGAGCCGCCGCCGGACGTGCGGCCGCCGTCCGCGCCGGGCGGGCTCAGCGTCGGGGAGACGACCTGCAAGTCGATCGCGCTGAGCTGGTCCGGGTCCACGGACGACACCGAGGTGACCGGATACGAGGTGCACCGCGACGGTCGGGCCGTCGCCAGTGTGGGCGGCAAGGCCCTGTCGGTGGTCATCACGGAGGTGCCCGCCGGCACCTGGAGCGTCGCGGTGAAGGCGCGGGACGAGGCGGGCAACGTGTCCCCGGCCGGCGGTGCGGTCTCGGTGACGCCGCCGTCGTGCGGCGCGGACGCCAAGGCGCCGAGCACGCCGGGCGGGGTCAAGGCCACCGCCGACGGCACCACGGTCACCATGACCTGGGACGCGGCCACCGACGACGTCGGGGTCGCGGAGTACGACGTGTTCCGGGACGGGGCGAAGGTCGGCACGGTCGGGGGCGGGGGCGGCCCGCAGTTCACGTTCATCGACCTCGGGGTGCCCGCGTCGGCCGGCCACCGTTACCAGGTCAGTGCCCGTGACGGGCAGGGCAACTCCTCGTCGCGCAGCGCCGGGGTCGACGTGACCGCGGGCGCGTCGTGCACGCTGCTGTGCGCGATCACCCCGGTCGGCAAGGACACCGGTGTCGTCTGGGGGCTGGCCGAGCTGCCGGACGGGTCGGTGCTCTACGGCCGGCGGGACACGTACGAGATCGTGCGGATGGATCCGCGTACCGGACAGGTCACCCCGCTGGGCACGGTGCCCGGCGGGGTGCGCGCGGGTGGCGACGGGGGCCTGGTGAGCCTGGCCGTGGCGTCGACGTTCGCCCGGGACCGCTGGATCTACGTGCTGTACACGACCGCGACCGACAACCGGATCGTACGGTTGCGCCTGCGCGGCGACGAGCTGGACGGCGGCTCGATGCAGTCGCTGGTCGTCGGCATCCCGCGGGGCAAGCTGCACAACGGCGGGCGGCTGCGTTTCGGGCGCGACGGCAAGCTGTACGCCGCCCTCGGCGACGCCGGGAACCCGAGGCTGGCGCAGGACCAGCGCAGCCTGGCCGGCAAGGTGCTGCGGTTCAACCCGGACGGCACGGTTCCGTCGGGAAATCCGTTCGGCGGCTACATCTGGAGCCTCGGCCACCGCAACCCGCAGGGGCTCGCGTTCGACGCGCGGGGCAGGTTGTGGGTGCAGGAGTCGGGCGACGGGCTCATGGACGAGACGAACCTGATCGTCAAGGGCGGCAACTACGGCTGGCCGGCATGCGAGGGCACCGAGTCGAAGTCCGGTGCCGGCTGCGAGACGCCGGGGTTCGTCGCGCCGCAGCAGACGTTCGCGGCGTACGACGGCGACTGCGGAGGCCTGGTCTTCGTGCGCGAGGTCGGCTACGTCGCGTGTGCGGGCAGTTCGCGGCTCTACCGGGCCGTTCTCGACGGCGACGGCCTGCTCGCCGAGGTGCAGGCGGTGCTCGTCGGCGCCTACGGCCGGCTGCTCACGGTCGAGCCCGGTTCGGGCGGCACGCTGTGGCTCGTCAGCGGCACCACCGGCGCGGCGGGGACGCTCGACACGCAGTTCCTGCGGATCACGCTGCCGCCCGCGTCTTGACCCAGAGAACCCCGATAGCGGGATGCTCTGGGTCGGATCGGCATATCTTGGACAACGTGCCAGGTGTGCCGCTGCGGGTCGGGTCGGCGTTCCCTGATCCGCCGTTCGAGGTGGCGGGTGTGCCGCCGACGGGCTTCGACCTCGACTGGATGGCGGCGGTCGCGGCCGAACTCGGGCGGCCGCCGGCGGTGCGCCACTACGAAGGGTCCGACTTCGACGGGATCTTCGCCGAGCTGGGCAGGAGCATCGACGTCGTCGCCTCCGGTGCGACGGTCACCGAATACCGCAAGACGCTGGCCCGGTGGTGCGAGCCGTATCTGCGGTCCGGCCAGAGCCTGGCGGCCGCGGCCACGGCCGGGGTGCGCGGCTGCGACGACCTGCGCGGGCTGACCCTGGGCGTGCAGAGCGGCAACACGTCGCAGCCGGTGGCCGAGCGGCTGCTCGCCGCGGGCAGGGTCGGGGCGGTGAAGGCGTACGCCTACTCCGAGATCCGCACCGCGCTCGACGACCTCGAACACGGCACGATCGGCGCTCTCATGAAGCTGGAGCCCGTGTTGCGCCGGATGGTCGCCGACCGGCCGGCGCTGCGGATCGTGCAGACCGGCATCACCTCCGAGTTGCTGGCGGTCGCCGTCGCGCTGGACGACGCCGCGCTCGCCGGTCGGATCGACGATGCCCAGCAGGCGCTGCGCCGCCGCGGCGAACTCGCCCGGCTGGGCCGCAGGTGGCTGGCCGACAGCGACCCTGAGGCCACGGCGGTGCTGACATGATCCGGCTGGTCCGCCTGTTCACCGGGCCGGACGGCCGGTCCCACGTCGAGGAGTCGGCGCTGCGCCTCGGCGCGCTCGGGCCGGACGCGGCCACCGGCTGGCTGCCCACCACCGCGGCGCGCTTCCGGCAGAGCCCGCCGGGTTCGGAGCTGACCTGGCACGACGCGCCCCGGCGGCAGTACGTCGTCACGCTCACCGGAACGCTCGAGTTCACCACCCGCGACGGCGAGACCTTCCGGCTCGGCCCCGGCGACGTGCTGCTGGCCGAGGACACGACGGGCGGCGGCCACCGCTGGCGGCTGCTCGACGACCAGCCCTGGACCCGGGTCTATCTCCAGCTCCCGGAGAGCGATCCGGCGCAGGTGTGACGAGACTGTGTAGATCGCGGGCGGGTAGCGTGATGAGACCGTTCCGGGACGATTTCAATACCTAGCTTCTCTAGGTATGCATACAGTGGATGTCCTGGTCGTCGGTGCCGGTCTGGCCGGCCTGCACACCGCCCGCCTGCTCGCGCGACACGAGCTGACCGTGATGGTGGTCGACCGCCGCAGGTCGCTGTCGGCGGGCATCCGCACGACGGGGATCTTCGTGCGGCGTACCCTCGAAGACTTCGACCTGCCCGACCACCTGCTCGGCCCCGGGGTTCGCGACGTGCTGCTGTATCCGCCGTCGCGGCGCGATCCGATCCGGCTGGCCAGCGACCGCGACGAGTACCGGGTCGCCGACATGCCCGGCGTCTACGAGCACGCGCGCCGCGCGGCCGAGTCCGCGGGCGCGCGGATCGTGCTGGGCGTGCGCTACGACGGCTCGTCGGCGGGTGTCGTACGGCTGGAAGGTGCGGAACCGGTGCGGGCCAGGTTCATCGTCGGCGCGGACGGCGCACGTTCCCGGGTGGCCCGTGACCTGGGCCTGGACGTCAACCGCAGCCTGCTCGTCGGCGCGGAGCTGGTTCACCCGATCGCGTCGGGCACCACCACCCCGGCGTTCCACTGCGTGCTGGACCCGCGCGTCGCCCCGGGCTATCTGGGCTGGGTGATCGACGACGGCCACCACGCGCACGTCGGGGTCGCGGGATACCCGGACGCCATGCGGGCCGGGGTGCGCCACCTGCTGGAGGAGTTCGCCGACGGCGCGCCCGGCCGCGCCGAGCCGACCGGCCGGGTCGAGCGGCGCGGCGGCCCGATCCCGGTCGGCGGCGTGCTGCGCCGCCTGGCGAACCCGGCCGGGCTGCTCGTCGGGGACGCGGCCGGTGCGGTGTCCCCGCTGACGGCAGGCGGGCTCGACCCCTGCCTGCGGATGTCGGAGCTGGCCGCGTCGGTCGCCGCGGGCTGGCTGCGCACTGGCGACCAGCGGGAACTGCGCCGGTATGACGGCACCGCGCTGCGCGGCCGGTTCCGGGGCCGGCTGCTGCTGCGCCGGATGCTCGCCGGGGTGCGGTCACCGCTGGCCGCGGAGGCGGCGGTGGCCGCGCTGCGCGGCCGGGCCGGCCGGGCGGCGGCGGCACGCGTGCTGTTCGGCGACGGCTCGTTCCCCGACACCGAACCCCGGCTCGCGCGCCCGGCGGTCAACCGCTACGCCGCGAGCTGACCGCTGCGACGGTTCCACGAGCCCGGCCGGTGACTCAGGCCCGTTCGCCCTCCTCGACCTTGAACGTGCTGAAGCCGCGGCGGTGGTAGTTGGGCAGCGCGGCCGGGTGGTCGACCGAGGACGTGTGCAGCCACACCCGCCGCACCGCAGGGGTCAGGTTCCACGCCTGCCGGACGGCGAGCGTCAGCGAGTACCCGCCCAGCCCTCGCCCGACGAACTCCGGCACCAGCCCGAACGTGTCGATCTCCACCTCGTCGTCGGGGTGGAGATCGCACGCGAGCAGTCCCGCCGGCTTGCCGTCGTGGGACAGCAGCCAGAAGGCCCGGTCGGGGTGCCGCGCGAACCACAGCTCCCACTCGGGCGCGGTGCGCACCGCGCTTCCCCAGCCGTAGGGTGCGCCGATCCGGGCCTGCAGCTCGACGACCAGCGGCGAGCGCCGGTCGAGCGGTGCCAGCGCCAGGCCGGGCACCGCGGCCGCGGGGCGGAACTGGTCCCGGTCGGTCATGTGCACGTAGGTCACGGTCTCCCTCACGGGCCGTGAGCCTACCGCCGGTCGCCGCCGCGTCCGGCCCGCCCCGCGACTGTGCCGTTTCCGACAACGCGCGGCCGCCGGTTGCCGCCCGCCGTCCCTTATGGTGGGTTGCTTTCCTGGTGCGACACAGGAGGTGGGCGGGATGCAGGTGAGGCTGCTGGGCTCGGTCGAGGTCGTCGTGGGCGGCGCGGTGCGGCCGGTGCCGGGGCTGCGCCGCAAGGCCGTGCTGGCGATGCTGGGCCTGCACCCCGGGCAGATCGTCAGCAGCGACCGGCTGATCGACGCGGTATGGGCCGACGACGCGCCCGCCACCGCGCTCAACACCCTGCAGCGCCACATCTCCTACCTGCGCGACCTGCTCGGCGCCAAGGACACGATCACGGCCCGGGCGTCGGGCTACCAGCTGGACCTCGGCGAGGAGGCCACCGACGTGCTCGCCGCCGAGCGGCTGATCCGCGCGGGCAGGCAGGCCGCCGATCCGCAGCGGACGGCCGCCTGTCTGCCGGAGGCCGTTGCCCTCGACCTGTTCGCCGGGCTCGGCGACTGCGGCGGCCAGGCCGGCACCTCCGACAGCCTCGGCTACATCCACCACCACCTCGGCAACCACGAGCTGGCCATTGCCCACTACCTGCGCGCGCTGGAGCTGTACCGGGGCCACGACGACCGCTACTACGAGGCGGACACGCTCGACCTCGACGACGCAGTCGCCCTTGCCGCCCGACCTGTCGCCCGCCAGCGCGGGGGCCGCCGCGCCGGCGACGGCCAGCGTGGTGCCCACCGCGAGCGCGGCGACCATCAGCCTTCTCATCATGCCCTCCTGTGTCGTGTCGTACCTGGACACGACGGTGGCGGCGAGCGCTGACGCGTGCCTGAAACGGGGTGCGTGCGGCCGGACTGCCGCTGAGACCGCGCCGCCGTCGGTTACGGCTCGACGGCCGCCGGCGACGTCGGCTGCGAGGCGGGCGCAGCGGACCGCGGCATGAACACGGCCGCGGCCAGGAGCGCGATGGCGACGACCTCCAGGACCGCCGAGAACGGCGTGAGCGCGTTCTGGGCGATCCGCCACGCCGACGGCACCTCCTGGCCCAGTGAAGCCCAGTCGGTGGCCATGTCGTCGAGGAACGAGATGCCCGTCGCCACCAGCACGCTGTTCAGCACCATCGAGATCCCCGCGGCCAGCGCGAGGTTGCTCGCGGCCGGGCCGATGTCGCCCCGCTTCTTGTACGCGAGTCCGATGATCAGGCCCGCGATCAAGGCTGGGAAGTAGTTGGTGAAGGGCATCGGGTTCACTCCGTCACGGCTTTGGGTTGGCGAGACGATACTCGTGCTGCTCGGAGGTGGTCGTCTGGGGTGAGTCACTGGTCAGCACATGGCGGTCCGTGCGATGCCGAGGACGAGTACGCCGATCGAGATGGCCACGACCGCGGTGCCGAGGACTCTGCCGGCGACCTTGTGCTCGTCGGGTGCGAACAGGAAGAACAGCAGCGAGAAGGCGATTCCGGCGGCCCCCATGCAGACCGTCTCCGTGGGTGAGGCGTCCTTCGGGGTATCACCTTGGCCCAGGCAGCCTGCCGCCGTCGCCAGGTGATCGAGTATCGACACGTCGTCCTCCGTCGCCGTCAGGTCAGGCGGCGTGGTCCCGGCTGCTGCCGAACGCCGCTGAGCGCCCGGTCAGGGCACCGACGAACATACCCGGAGTGATCAAGACCGCGCGATGTGGTCAGCGCAGACGTTCCACGGTGACGGGGATCAGACCCTGTCCGCGGGCGTCGGCCCGCAGGCGGCCGAGCAGCTCGGTGAGCTCGGGGTCCGGGGCGTCCGTGGCGCGGTCGGTGGACAGGTCGACGGCCCAGGCAGCGCCGGCGCCGATGCGGCGCAGCGTCCAGGTCACGGTCTGCCCGTCGAGGGTGCGCCTGGTGCGCCCGGCGATGCGGTGGGCTCTGTCGTCGTGGCGGTCGAACGGCTGCATCCGCCACCCGCTGCGCAGCGCGGTGAGCCCGTGGTCGGGTAGGTCTCCGGCGAGCAGCACCCGGTAGACGCGGCGTTCTCCGGTGGCCTGCGCGGGCACCAGTGACAGCGGGGCGAGGTCGGGCAGGTCGAGCCGGTCGAGGAAGTGGCGGCGCAGTTCCGGCTCCGGGCCAAGTTCGCCGCCGCCCAGCAGCCGGTATGCGGCATTCGCGCCGGCCCGGTCCACGGGTGTGACCCTGGCCTGCAGGCGGGTGTCGCTGCGCAGGCCCCGGCTGAACGCCGCCGCGCTCCACCAGCTGCGGCCGACGGCGGTCCATCCCGCACTGTCCAGTGCGGACGCCGTGCCGTCCGGCCGCAGCACGAACTCCTCCACGACGATGCCCTCCGGCGGCAGTGCGCGTTCGCGAGCTCGGACGTTGGCGAAGACGAGGTAGTAGTCGAGCTGCTCGGCGACGTCGACGGCGGGTTGTCCAGCGCGGCTCACACGTTCGATGGTGCCGCCGCCGCCCACTCGGCGGCGCCCTGACACGCCGCGCCCGATGTGTCGTATATCGACGCTTGACGCACGACCCGCCGCCGTCCCACGGAAAGGAAGGGCACCTTCACATCGCCATGCGTTGTAGAAGGTGCCCTTCCTTCGCTTCAGCAGCGGGCAATGGTGGAGTTGTTGAGGGTGATGCCGGTGATGGTCAGGTTGTCGGCGCAGGGATTCTCGACGATCCGGTTGTTGACCAGGGTGAAGTTGCGCAGGGTGAGGTCGCGGTTGCCGGCGAACTCGGTGCGTTCGGCCAGTCGGACCTCACCGCCGCCGCTGATGGTGCCGCCGTCGGCGGCGATGTTCACGTTGTAGCAGTTCTCGATCAGGATCGCGTTGTTGCCGGTGTTCGCGATGTCGACGCGGTCGATGGCCGCGCCGCCGCTCTCGGACACGCAGAAGATGCCCCGGCCGCCGCCCCGGGCCCGGACGGTGCCGACCCTGATGTTGGTGGAGTACGCCGATCCGATGCGGCCGTTGCGGTTGGCCATGCGGAACGCGGCGTATCCGGTGCCTGCTCCCGCGTTCTCGGCGTCGACGGTGCCGACGGTGGCGTTGATCGTCTGGTTGAGCAGCAGGCCGGATTCGCCGACGTTGCGGGCGGTGACGGTGCCGACGGTGAGACCGTCGACGCCGTACGTCTCCACGGCGTGTGAGCTCGCGCCGGAGACGTACACGTTGTCGATGCGCACGTTGCGGGTCCACTGGCTGGTGTCGCCGCGGTTGTCGATGCGCACGCCGAGACCGGCGGACAGCCGCATGTCGAGCTGCCCGAGGACGACGTCGGTGACGTTGCGCATGAAGACGCCGTACAGTGGGGTGCCGGTCAGGTTGAGGTGCTGGACTTCGACCTGGGTGGTGCCGCGCGAGTAGATGGGCGCCTGGTCGCCGCTGCCCGTGCCGGTGACGTTGATCGTGCCGCAGACGTCGATCGTGGTGTAGCTCGGGAGCGAGATGCGCGCGTTGGCGCTCATGGACCCGGAGCCGCGTACGACGACGCGCTGCTTGGACGTGCGGCCCGAGGTCAGGCTGTTGACCGCCGCCTGCACGGCCGAACGCAGGTCGGAGCCGGTGTAGACGGTGCTCGAACCGTTGCGGGCGGTCCAGGTGGAGCCGCTGAGCACGGCCTCGGCGTGGAAGGAGCCGCTGCCGCAGGCGGTGCCGCCGCCCGAGCCGAGTTTGACGAGCTGCCACTGCTGGTTGTAGCCGTCGAGGTCCTGGTATTGCGAGAGCATGCCGCCGTCGGCGGCGGACCAGCTCCACACTTCGACGGCTTTGCCGCTGTGCCGGTTGACGAACCGTACGTAGCCGCCGCTGGAGTCACTGACGCCGAAGTGCTGGCGGGTGTTGCCGCTGACGGCCGTGTTCTGGACGAGCTGGATGCCGTCGTTGGCGTTGGGCAGTTCCAGCACCTTGCCGCTGTGCACGGAGCGGATCTGGTAGTAGCCGCTGCCGACGTCGATGAAGCGCCACTGCTGCACGGCGAGGTCGTTGCGGGTGAACTGGTTGACCGGCGCGCCGTCGGCGGTGGACCAGTTCCACAGGTCCATCGCCTTGCCGCTGTGCCGGTTGACCAGGACGTAGGTCGCCGATGTGTCGATCGTCGCGGCCTGCGCGGTGCCGCCGGACACCAGCGTGCCGACGGCGACCAGCGCCGCCGCCATGAGGCCGGCCAGCGGCAGGCGCCATCGGCGGCCGTTGCGGGCGTGTGCCACCTCGGGTCGCATTGTGCCTCCTTCCATCAGAGGGCTGCCCGCGACCGGGGTGATCGGCGGCTCCAGGCGCGGAAAGCGTTTTCCGCAACGGAGGGTATGTCGGAGACTCATAAGTGTCAATGCCGAACTGTCGGACATGGCACATGTCTCTATCGGACACGAACCACGGCCTGCGGCGCGGGCGATCGGGCATGCCGTGCCGGTTGACCTCGCCGAGTAGATCCCTTAAGTTTGTTAATACGATAAACTTAAATGTGTCGCCACGGTGATCCCGCCAGGTCGCTCCGGTCCGGGCCCAGGGCAGCGCCAGCGCGCCGACCGGCCGGACACCCCGTCGGCGACCGACTCACGAAGGGTCACCAAGTCATGCGCAGACGCACCTCCGCCGCCGCGGCGCTCACCGCGGCCGTCCTGGCCGCCGTCGGCACGGGCGTGATCACGGCACTTCCCTCGTACGCGGCCACCGGCTGCCGCGTCGCCTACACCGTCACCAACCAGTGGCCGGGCGGATTCGGCGCCTCCGTCGCCGTCACCAACCTCGGCGACCCGATCAACGGCTGGACCCTCGCCTGGTCCTACTCGGCCGGCCAGCAGGTGACCCAGTACTGGAGCACCGCGCTGACCCAGAGCGGCGCGGCGGTCAGTGCCCGCAACGTCGACTACAACGGCTCGCTGTCCACCGGCGCGACCACGTCGTTCGGCTTCAACGGCTCGTGGACGGGCAGCAACCCCGTGCCCGCGAGCTTCACCCTCAACGGCGTCACGTGCACCGGCGGCGTCTCCGGCTCACCCACGCCGACCCGCACCGCCGGGCCCTCGCCGTCCCCGTCGCGTTCGGTCACGCCCTCGCCGAGCAGCGGCACACCCGGCGTGCCGTCGGACGCCGTATGGTCGGCGTCGGGCCAGTGGGACACCTGGAACAACAACGGGTTCACCGTCTACAACAACATCTGGGGCTCCGGGGCGGGGTCGCAGACCGTGTGGGCGCGTTCGGGCACCAACTGGGGCGTGATCGCCAACCACCCGATGACCTCCGGTGTGAAGTCCTATCCGCACACCGTCAAGGGCTCGGTCAACCGCACCGTCAGCTCGCTGGCCTCGTTGACCAGCTCGTTCAACGTCAGTGTGCCCAGCAGCGGCGACTACTCCACCACGTACGACATCTGGGCCAACAACTGGGCCTACGAGGTCATGCTGTGGATGAACTGGAACGGCAACGTCGGGCCGATCGCCGAACAGTACGACGCCAACGGGGCCGTTCCCGCGTTCCGCAACGTCAGTCTCGGCGGGCACACCTGGAACATCTACCGGGGCTCCAACGGGGCGAACGCGGTGTTCTCGTTCCTGCGTACCAGCAAGACCAACTCGGGCACGGTCGACATCCGCGCCATCATGAGCTGGCTGCGGACCCAGGGCTGGTGGGGCGACGTGACCGTGGGGGAGGCCCAGTTCGGTTTCGAGATCAGCGGGACCAGCGGCTCGGCCGCCTTCACGGACAACAGCTTCTCCATCGCCTGGAGCTGACGAGCATCAAGCCGATCGCGTACAGCGGTGTCCGTCCGGTTCGCTGGGCGGACACCAGCACCTCGGCGAGTCAAATAATGTCACCGGCAGTGGTATCGGCTGCCCGGATCAGCGGACGAGCGGGCGAACGAGGTCAGCGGCGAGGTCGGAGGTGCCCGCGGCGATGAAGGTTCGGCGTGTGCTCATCGCTTCGGCGATGTCATCGAGTTGGACGCTTGCGCACTTTCCGCGCGATGTAGCCAACGACGTCCGCGTGTTTGACCTCGAAGTCGCAGATCGGTTGGCACGGCGTCGCCGGTCAAGCTGCGGTTACGCGGGTGAGGAGGTCTCCCAGGCGCGGATGAGGTCGCCGACGCGGCGCAGGGCGGTGCGGACCCGCTCGGTCCAGGCGTCGTCGCCGAGCAGGATCATCGCCTCGCCGCCCAGGAACGACGTACCCACCAGGACCGCGATGTCGGCGGCGGTGAAGGGGCCGAGCGAGCCGAATCGCGCTTCGGCTTCGCCGGCGACCTCTTCGAGCAGGGTCATCCAGCCCTGGAGCATGGCGAGCACCCGCTGCGCGACCAGGGCGTCGGACCAGCCCGCGGCGATCATCTCCTGCAGCACGCGCACATAACCGGAGGCGAGGTCGTCGTCGAGGAACTCGCACGCCTGCTCGTAGCGCCGCCACAGCGGTTCGGACGCGGCGTACATCTGGCGCTGCCGGTCGACGAGCCGCGCGTTCTCGTGGTCGAGCAGGGCGAGGACCATGCCCTGCTTGCCGCCGAAGTGGTAATGGATCTGGCTGAGTGGGACGCCGGCCTGGTCGGCCACCTTGCGTGTGGACAGTTTGGCGTACCCCTCGGACAGCAGGCACGACCGGGCGGCTTCCATGATCTTCGTCGATGCCGTGCTCAATCGATACCCCTTGTTCGGTCGGTCGACCGAATGTTAACGTACCGCAGATTCGGTCGATCGACCGAACGAAGAGGAGGATCCCATGATCCGGCGGACTCTGGCGGTCGGCTACGGCGTGCTCGCCTACGTCGCTTTCCTGGCGGCGATCATTTACACCATCGGTTTCCTGGCCAACACGCTGGTGCCCAAGGGCGTCGACGACGGCGTGACCGGCCCGGCGTGGCTCGCCGTGGCGGTCGACGCCGGCCTGCTCGGCGTCTTCGCCGTCCAGCACAGCGTCATGGCCCGGCCGTGGTTCAAGCGGTGGTGGACCCGCTTCGTGCCGGCGGCCGTCGAACGCAGCACGTTCGTGCTGCTCTCCAGCCTCGCCGTCGGCCTGCTGCTGTGGCAGTGGCGGCCGCTGACCGCGGACGTCTGGTCTGTCGAGGCGGTATGGCTGCGCGTGCTGTTGTGGACGGTGTGCGGGCTGGGCTGGGGCGTGCTCGTGCTGAGCACCTTCCTCATCGGGCACTTCGACCTGTTCGGGCTGCGGCAGGTGCTCGCCCGTGCCAGGGACGCCGACTACGCCGAGCCGGGATTCCGGCAGCCGCTGCTCTACCGCGTCGTCCGGCACCCGATCATGGTCGGCTTCATCATCGCCTTCTGGGCCACGCCCGACATGACCGTCGGGCACCTGCTGTTCGCCGGGGCCGCCACCGGATACATCCTGATCGCCGTGCGGTTCGAGGAGCACGACCTGCGCAAGAGCCTGGGCGAGCCCTACGAGCGCTACGCCGGGCAGGTGCCCCGGTTCATCCCCCGGACGCGGGCGGTGCCGGAGCAGGTGGAGGCCTGACGATGCGGGCACGGGAGGCGGACGCGGAGGGATTCGTCGAGCACGGCGGCGTGCGGATCCATTACGAGGTGTACGGCGACGGCGAGCCGACCATCCTGCTCATGCCGACCTGGACCGTCATCGACAAGCGGTTCTGGAAGGCACAGGTCCCTTACCTGGCCCGGCACCACCGCGTGGTGGTCTACGACGGGCCCGGCAACGGCCGCTCCGACCGCCCACTCGACCCGGCCGCCTACGGGCAGCAGAACCAGGTGGCGTACGCGCTGAAGGTCCTCGACGCCACCGGGACGCACCGGGCGGTCCCGGTGGCGCTGTCCATGGCCGCGAACTGGGCACTGGAACTCGCGGCGGATCATCCGGACCGGGTCCACGGGACCGTCCTGATCGGCCCGACCGTGCCCGTCGCCAGCCCGCCGGACTCGGCCCGCTCCGCCTACAACCGCGTCGACGCTCCCGCTCCCGCACTCGCTCCGTCGCAGGTGCCGGTGCTCGGCATCGACCCACCCGAGCACTGGCTGAAGTACAACCGCGAGTACTGGACGGAGAACTTCGACGACTTCCTGTGGTTCTTCATGGGCCAGTGCTTCAGCGAGCCGCACTCCACCAAGCAGATCGAGGACGCGGTCGGCTGGGGCCGGCAGACCTCGGGGGAGGTGCTCGTCGCCAAGAGCCACGCCCCGTGGCCGGACAACCCGACCCTGACCGGCTGGTGCGAACGTGTCAAGAGCCCGGTCCTGCTGATCCACGGCGACGACGACCGGATCAGCCACGTCCACCGCAGCCGGGTCCTCGCCGACCTGACCGGCGGCGACCTGGTGGTCCTCGAAGGCGCGGGACACATCCCGCTCGCCCGCGACCCGGTGAAGGTCAACCTGCTCGTGCACGAGTTCGCCGAGCGGTTCCGCCCGCCCGCCCCGCGGCGGCAGACCTGGTCGCGCTTCGGTCACCGGCGCAAGCGGGTGCTCTACCTGTGCTCGCCGATCGGCCTGGGCCACGCCCGGCGCGACGCGGCCATCGCCGCCGAACTGCGGCTGCGCCATCCGGAGGTGCAGATCGACTGGCTGGCGCAGCATCCGGTGACGCGGGTGCTCGAACAGGCCGGGGAGCGGCTGCACCCGGCGAGCCGGTGGCTGGCCAACGAGTCCGCGCACATCGAAGGGGAGGCGGGCGAGCACGACCTGCACTGTTTCGAGGCGCTGCGGAGCATGGACGAGGTGCTGCTGGCCAACTTCATGGTGTTCCACGACGTGGTGCGGGATACCGCCTACGACCTGGTGGTCGGGGACGAGGCGTGGGACGTCGACCATTTCCTGCACGAGAACCCGGAACTCAAGCGGTTCGCGTACGCGTGGTTCACCGACTTCGTGGGATTTCTGCCGATGCCCGACGGCGGGCCGCGGGAGGCGCTGGTCACCGCCGACTACAACGCCGAGATGATCGAGCACATCGCACGGTATCCGCGGATCAGGGACCGGGCGATCTTCGTCGGCAACCCCGACGACGTGGTGGACCAGCGGTTCGGCCCGGACCTGCCGATGATCCGGGAGTGGACCCGGGAGCACTACGACTTCGCCGGATACGTCACCGGGTTCGATCCCGGCACGGTCGCCGACCGGGTGACGCTGCGCGCCGAACTCGGGTACCGGCCGGACGAGCGGGTGTGCGTGGTGACCGTGGGCGGCTCCGGGGTCGGCCACCACCTGCTGCGCAGGGTCGTGGACTCCTACGACGCGGCGGCCGCGCTCGTGCCGGGGCTGCGGATGCTGGTCGTGACCGGCCCGCGCATCGACCCGGCCTCGATCGATGCGCGGGCGGGCCTGGACGTGCGCGCCTACATGCCGGACCTGCACCGGCACCTGGCCGCGAGCGACCTGGCGGTGGTGCAGGGCGGTCTGACCACGTGCATGGAGCTGACCGCCGCCCGGCGTCCGTTCATCTACATCCCGCTGCGCCACCACTTCGAGCAGAACTTCCACGTGGCACACCGGCTCGACCGATACGGGGCCGGGCGTCGGCTCGACTACGACGACCTGACGCCCGAGGTGCTTGCGCGGGCCATCGCGGACGAGATCGGACGGGAGGTCGCCTACCGGCCCGTGGAGAGCGACGGCGCGGCACGGGCGGCGGCGATGCTGGCCGAGCTGCTCTGACGAGCGGGTCCGGACCTAGTCCAGCGGGCCGTCACCCGTGCCGTCGGGGTCGTCCACGATGTGCATCGCGGCCTCCTCGGCGCTCGCGCCGCCGCCGTCGATGCCCACGTCCCATGCGATCGAGTCGGGCTGGTCGTCCTCGCCGAAGCCCTGGTCGTCGGCCACGAGCCGACCGGCCCTCGGCTCGCGGTCGTAGCCGCGCCGGATCAGGTCGTCCTCGTCCTCGTCGACCGGGTCCGCGTACGGGTCGATGTCCGGCTCCTCCTCGGCGAGGTGCTGATCCAGAGACTCCCCGGCCAGTGCCTCGGCCGGCGTCGTGCCGAAACGATTGGCCCCGGACCAGCGATCGGTGGCGACCACGCCCGTGTCGAGAGGGTCGGTGACCGGATCGCCGTCGAGCGTGTCGGAGGCGTCGAGCACGCCTTCGTCCTCGATCTCGTCCCACTGGCCGACGCCGTCGATGCTGTCGCCCTGTACGCCGTCCTGGCTCATGTCTCCTCCCGGTCCGCCCTGGTATCGCCAGTAAAAGGCGAGTATATCTCGGTGGGTCCGGTTCTGACTCGGTGACAGCCCTGAACCTCGGCGCTCCGGGACCCGGCCGCGGCACTCATCGCAAGATCCCGTCGTCTGGTTGGGCGTCATTCCTGTCGGCATCGATTCTTGGCTCAAGCTTCGCACTCGAAATCGCGCGTCAAGTGGTCCATGAGCGACTCGCCGTCAGCTGCCGTCTATCGACACGGCTGGACCGCTACGGCGGCGCACGTGCGCCACAGCTTGACGCTTGGGGCACACTACATTAGTGGGCCAACGAGGAAAGAAATTACCCGTAGCGGCGATGAATGCCCCGTGGGAAACGAGGGGAGTGGACCGCGACGCAGTGGAACTGCTCTTCGCCTTCATGGCGAAGCGGGACATGCTGTTCGCCGACCGGCACATGGAGGATGAAGCGCACTGCGTCGCGCTTGCCGAACAAGTGGCCGGCCATCTGACGTCGATCGACGAATCGAGCCATGGCCCAGATCTTGCCGGTGCCCTTCGGGGCATGCGCGCGGCGTTGCTGTCCTTCATCGCCAGATCGGGCCCTGCGGCCCGCAACTTCACGCGACACGGTTGGCCGGGGGCTGATCCTTTTGCCTTGGCGTTAGGTGAACTACGCGGCCTTATTGGCTTATATATAATGATCATCGCGTATCAGTACAATGTTGAGATCCCGGATGAGCTGGGACATTTTTTGCCGCCCGACTGATTCCAGTCGGCTGGGCACGGCAAATGGTCACCGCCCTGCTACTGACACGGAAAGTCGGTCGGGATCAGTGCGGCAACAGGCCCGATGGTGGTCGTGTCGCGGGTGACTTCCCCGCGCGGCCGGCTACCTCGAACGGCGCGGGCTGGCGATGCGCGCGGGGCAGTCCAGGCGACGAGGAGACTGACCCGCCCGTCGAGCAGGCGTGCCGAATCAGCTCCGCCTCGATGTCATCCCGGAGCCCGACGACCAGATCGTCATCCAGAAGCGGCGCGGACAGGCCACCCGGTTCGACAAGCCGGGCCGCTGCCGGGCCACCCTCGACTGCGCCGACGCCTTGGACTGCTACGCGCCGGACCCGGCGGTGGCGCGACCGGTAGCATGCGAGACGCGGGCCGCCCCGGCGGGTAGCGTTGTGCGGACCGCGACGTGGGCCACGCCAAGCGGGCTGCGGTCGGCGTGGGGAGACGCATGGAGAATTGGCAGAATGACAGCAGCGAGAGAGTTTTAGGCGATAAGTGCTCATATGACGAATGAGAGAAATCCGGAAGTACCGCTGGATGCATACCGCCACGAAGCGCCGGGCGCCGCACCCAAGAACGACCGGTACAAGTATGCGGCACTACCCCCCAATAGTGGAATGTTTGCCGACGCGTCGAATTTCGAACAACGGTACGTCTCGGATTATGCGGCAATAGGCGCGATCGTTGACGCGCTGCGACTCCTTGGCCTCAAGGTCGTTCTCACCAGCGGCACGTTCGATATCCTGCATGAGGGACACTCGATGTATCTCGAGGCGGCCCGGCAGTTCGGCGACTTTCTGATAGTCGGCGTGGACAGCGATGAGAAGGTGCGTCGGCGCAAGGGTCCCTGGCGGCCCGCAGTGCCGGAAGCGGAGCGGCTGCGGATGGTGACCCACCAGCGTGGTGTAGGTGTGGTCACGTTGAAGAATGCCGACGATCCGAGGTGGTCGCTCATCGCAGCGGTGCGGCCTGACGTGCTGGTGGCGACAGCTGAGACATACAAACCGGACGAGATCGCCGAACTTGAGGAAAAATACTGCGGGCGAGTGGAAATCCTCGACCGCATGGCCACCGTGAGTACATCGGCGCGCTTGCGCCTGCTGCAACTGGCACTCGGCGAGCGAATGTCCCAGCGCCTCACAGAGCGCCTGCCCGACCTCCTTCAGGAGGTCATCAATGAGGTCGGCTCGACGTCGTGAAGCAGATCCTCCTGTATCTGCCGGTGATTCATGCAGGTTACGAATCTCTTCTCTCCCGGCATGGAGATGTGGCGGAGGTCCTCGTCCTCGGTGAGAGCTTCACCGAGGACTATCCGGTCATGAAGAAGGAGATCCGGGCGTTGGCGCCGGATGCGGCCGCGCGATACATCCGACAGGCAGGTATCGGCAGTACGGTCCGAGTCGTGGAACGGCACGAGCTGCCGGCGGCCGTCGTCGCCGAAACGTTGGTCGTTCCCGACGAAGAGATAATGCGCGATCTGGTGCATCGGTACGACCTTGAGAATGCGCGGAAGGTGATATTCGATCGCACCTTCTTGCGCTGGGATCGAAGCTGGAGCCTGGCGCAGCGGCCGGCGGACTTCGACGGCGTCGTCGCAGCGGATGAGCTGAGTCGCGTGCTGATGGGGCAGGCAACGGACCGCGCCGCGCAATCCTCCGACTGGTGGCGTCAGGTCGGCGCCCTCGCGATCCGCGATGGCGAGATCCTGTGCATCGAACACAACCAGCACCAGCCGACGGAGTACACCCCCTACCTCGACGGCGACCCTCGCAACGATTTTCGCCGCGGTGTACGTATCGATCTTTCGACGGCCATCCACGCAGAGGCGATGATCGTTGCTCGGGCCGCCCGACTCGGCATCGTGCTGGCCGACGCCGACCTCTACGTGTCGACTTTCCCGTGTCCGGGATGCGCCCGAATGATCGCCGAGGCCGGCTTCCGCCGCTGCTATTTCTCCGGACCGTACGCGATGCTCGACGGCGACAGCATATTGCGATCAGCCGGAGTCGAGATGATCTGGGTTGACACCTCCGCTCGCTAGGGAGTGCTTCCGGTCTGCTCCGGCGGTCGCGAACTGAACTTCATGCGAACCGGCTCGTGCTCGGGGTCGTCGACGTCACCGACCACGACGTGCACATGAAGGTGACTGACGGTCCCGCCGGTGAACCGGCAGTCTCCGTTGCGCACACCCAGGCCGTAGTAGGTCATCTCGTAATGATCACGGACCCAGCCCAGTGCCGCCCAGAAGTCCTCCTTCGCTGCCGGAGAGAGTTCGACCAGGTCGGATACATGCTCATCCGGCACGAGCAGCAGGTGCCGGCGGGTGCCTTTGTAGGGGAAGTCGTTGGGGACGACCGCCCAATGCGTGTTCCGCCATACCGGAAGACGTGCGGGATCACCTATGAGATGGTCCGCGCAGAAGATGCAGATGCCGTTCTCTTCGAGTCGGATCATCTTTGACCGCTGCTCGTCCGTGCGATAGTTAGCGATGTTGTACAGCATGGCTAGCTGCGCTCGTATGTCAAGAACGAGTAGCCGTCATCCGGATGCGCTTCCTCTTCGACCAGAGTGAACGGCTTCAGCCAGTCGGCGGGCATCACGGCGTCACCGGCGACCTCTTTGTGAACCCTGGTCAGGTACACCCGGTCCACCTGGTCCAGCGTCTGGGCATAAATCTGCGCTCCGCCGATGATGAAGACCTCGTCGCGGTCGGCGAACGCCTCGATGCCGCGAGCGACAGTGAGGGCGGACGGCAGATCGGCCTGGAAGAGCACGTTGCTGTCCCCGGTGCCGCGGGCACGGCGGGATACCACCACACTGAACCGCTCCGGGAGCGGACGGCCGAGCCGCGCCAAGATTGACTCGTGGGTTCGTCGACCCATGACGACGACGTGCCCGGTGGTCAGGCGCTTGAACCGACGTAGGTCGGCGGGAAGGGTCCAGGGCAGGTCACCCTCAAGGCCGATGACGTCGTTCACGTCGGCGGCGACGATCAGCGACACCGTCATGGCGACACCGGGATGCGCAGGCCGGGGTGCGGGTCATAGTCGGCCAGGTCAAAGTGCTCCGCCCGGAAGTCGTGGATGTCTCGGACCTCTCGGCCGGCGTCGTTGAGTGTCACCGTGGGAAGACGCCGCGGTTCCCGGTCGGCCATGGTCCTTGCTTGGTCGACCTGATCCTCGTAGATGTGGGCGTCCGAGATGGTGTGGTAGTAGGCAGCCGCCGGAAAGCCGGTCAGATGCTCGAGCATGAGGACGAGCGCCGCATACTGGATCATGTTTGACGGCACACCGACGGGAACATCTCCCGAGCGCTGGTACATGTGCACATGCAGCCGTCCGTTGAGCACCCGGACGTGGACCCAGCCATGACACGGCGCGATCGTCGTGCTCGGCCGCTTGCCCTGTCCTCGCACCTGGTACTGCGGAATCCACGGCGAGACGAAGTGCGTCCTCACCTCCGGCAACTCATTGAGCTGCTCTACCAGGTGCTTGAACTGGTCAAAGGGCTCGCCTTCCGTAGTCGGAAAGCGGCGGAAGGCACCACCGTAGGAACCCGGCCCGATGTCGCCCGGCGGAAGGCCTCGCGAGGCGGTCTTTGCCGGGGTGGCCCAGTCTCCCCACCAGTCGCAGCCGAAGGCCTCGAGTTCGTCCAGCGTCGTCGCCCCGTTGATAAAGGCGCACAGTTCCCCGATAGGCTTGCGCCAGAAGGAGCCGATGTTTCGCTCGGTGATGACAGGAAAGCCATTCGTCAAGTCGAAGCGCATCGTTTGCTGCATCAGTGT
This sequence comes from Catellatospora sp. NPDC049133, assembly GCF_040648455.1. Taxonomy (NCBI): domain Bacteria; kingdom Bacillati; phylum Actinomycetota; class Actinomycetes; order Micromonosporales; family Micromonosporaceae; genus Catellatospora; species Catellatospora sp. NPDC049133. The sequence continues at coordinate 142,151 of NZ_JBEZDT010000021.1, read as the reverse complement.
CAACGCAGCCGGCCCCTGCCGGGTCGGGACCTTCTCACCGTGGGCGAGAAGGTCCCGCAGAAGATCCCGGTATTGCGTGTCCGGTTGACGCTGAAGATGAGGCGTGTACTGCACAGTGGCACCTCCAGGAAGGAAATGCCACTTTAGCGCACGTACGGCGTGAGCTGCTCACAGGGTCGGGTCAGAACCTCGCCATCACACATACCGCCCGCCCTGGCCGCCCATGTAGCCGAATCCGGTCCCCAGATCCCGGTAGTAGCGCCGATACCATTCGCTCTCGCTGCGCTTTCTGAGAATAGCCGTCGCCGCCGGAGTGAGCCGATTGATGTCGACGCTTCTGACCGCGTACTTGGAGTCCTGATCCGGAGCCCTGTCTTTCTTGTTTCCGGCGGTGTGCTCCCATTCGAACTTCGAGAAAGGCTTTGCATAATATGGCTGGCGTGGTGCGTCGATCACGGCGACGGCGGGGAGCACCACATGGGACGTCCAGACAAGTTCGACCACCCGGTGGGTGCCGTCGCAGACTATGTACTCTCGGTCGCCATGTTCGTTCTCCCAGTCCTCCTCGTGGAGTCGTTCGAGGATGGGTGGGGTGACCGTCACCGGTTGCAGCGCGGGACCCTTGCGCACGCGCGCGAAGCCCCAAGGGTCGGCCAACTTGGTGAGCACCTGGTCGTGGATCTCCCGCGCGCGATCCAGTCCGGCGCGAAGCACATAGCGCTGCACCGGTCGTAGCACGCCCAGCGCGTCGTCGACCGGCGCTTCGCGACACGAGTCCTGGTCATACTGATCGGCCGAGAAGATCAGGATGACGGATCTGGTGCCCTGCCAGACCGGGACGTCGCGGCGCACCAGGTACACGCGCTTGACGGGGAGTCCACGGTAGGGGAACTGTCCATCGAGGTCGAACCCCTCGACAAAGGTCACCCGGTCGATCGCCTCCGTCGTCGAGTCGGCCGGCAGATCGTGCGCCAACCGGTGGCCACCGCTCTCGAAGCTGTACATGTCCACGATTTCGATCGAGTCGGATGTCTGGGCGAGCTTGCCCATCACCAGTTCGCGCGGGGGCACTCCGCCATTCACCTTGCGGCGCGACTCGATCTCACGGTCGACCCATCTCATGACGTCGGCGTTTCTGGACACGATCGCCGGGCACTGTTGCCACGGCGCCAGCGCCACATCGTCCCGGCTGTCGGGCAGCGGGAACCAGATGGCGCCGGGCGGCAGCCGGCGGCCGACATCGGCGGCAGGCGAGCCGGCTTCATCAGGAAACCTGGCCTGCGGGTCCCAGCGGAGCCCGCCTCCGCCGAGGCGGAGCGCATCCATCGAGACACCTCTGGTCTGGGCATGCTCGCTCTCGCGGCGCACGGAAGGCAGTTCGGTGAGCCATTCCATGATGGTGTTGTAGTCCTGTCGCTCCTGCTCCGCCGCCGTCGGCTCCAGATCCTCATCGGAGAACAGATCCTCGGTGAGCTCGACCCGACGGATCAGCGGCAGCAGTGTGACCAGGTGATACTCGTACTCGGTGACGCACCCGGTGGTCGGTGATATCTTTCGCCGGGTGAGCGAGGCAACCTCGCGAAGCTGATCACCCCATAGGTCGCCGTCGGACTCGCTGGCGAGCAGGATTCGGCCCACCGCAGCCTCGAAGGCTCGGACCTGCTTCGCCTTCTCCAGATCCTCCGCCTGGTCGACCACCTGCCGCAGGACGTCGTCACGCAGGTGTTCCAATAGGTTTCGCACCTTCTGGAACGCGGGCAGCAGCAGCGTGTTCCAGTAGCCCACGTCGGACGGCCGGAGCGCCGTGTGATGACTGTGCAATATGTCGTACTCGCCGTCGTCCCGCTCGCGAAGGAGCAGAAGAAGGTTGTATGCCGTGCGTCTGGTGGGCGCGATGTCCGGCAGGGTCCCGTCGGCAAAGCACAACGCGACGTAGCCGGAGTCGGACCAGATCTCCTCCACGTAATCGCGAAATGACGAGATGCCGGCCATGTCGCCATCCGGTTGAGCTGCCGCGTCATCCAGCAGCTTGTGCACGGTGTCGTAGAGGCGCCGTTCGGCTGGAGTCACCCGCGACGCCGACACGAGCGGGCGGACGATCTGGATCGGGTCGCCATGCCCGTCCGATTCGACGTCATAGCGGAAGGCGATCTCCATCTCGCCTTTCCACACGTTGACCCGGATCCATGCCATACCCGACATCCGTGAGTTCCTGGCGAACGGCGGGCAAGCCACCACCGTGATTTCGCTCGGGCTCTCACCGGACGCGAGCGACGTGCTCGACATCGTGGCGACCTCGGGCGTACGCATGTCCGCGTGGATGACCATGGACATCCGGATGTCCCGGCAAAGGGTCAAGAACTCCGAACTATTCGTAGTGCTGCCCGAACTGCTCTCGACAAGCATGTGGTTGGTGACGCACAGGCGTGACGGTTCCGGGTTGTCACAACCTGCCTGACATTCGATGTCGCGCGCATGCTGATTGAACCGGTCGACGTCTGCCGTCGCGGCGAGTCGTCGAGTATCGGCAGGCAGCAGGTTGTGGTGGGTGACTCCGATCACGTAGAGCGGCGCGTTGAGGGCCACGGTACGCGACAACGTCCCGACCAGCCGCTGCGACGCCTCCATCTGAGCGCGACTGATCTGCCCGTGGTCGGAGATGAGTGGATGGCTGTAGGCGGCCTCGTTGGAGTCGAACCCGATGACCACGACGTAAGCGAGCGCCCGCGAATGATCAGGGTCTTCGCGCAGGCACACTCGGGTCACGCTGGCGAGCGGCACATCCTGCGGCCGCGGTGGCATGGTGGCGTTTCCGACCAGGCTCGCGGCGAACCGGCCGTAGAAACCATCGGTCTCGGGCTGGGTTCTGGCCTCGCTGTTGCCGGGTATGGCCAGGATCGAGGGAGTCAACGCTCTCACCCGGTCCAGCGTCGGAGTCCAGAAGTCACCGTAGCCGCCGTCCGCGGCCGTACTGGCGTTCATTTCGCCGCAGCTCACCAGCAGGTGGCTGGCCCGGCCACGATCGAACGGCAGCCGCATGGTCCGGAAGCGATCCACGAACTCGTCGGCGTCGGGCCTTGTCAGCCGAGCGTCGGAGATCACATCGATGTCGAAGGTCGGCTGTTTGCGCGGCACCGTGACGGTCGCGATGTATGGTTCCGCACCAGTTGCCACACCGCTCAGGAATTCGTCGTCCACGAACCACATGTCTGCGACCACGCGGCGCCCTGCCTATTCCGTGATGTGCGTCGGATCGGACTTCTTACGTTCCTTCTGGACACCGGGGAACACTTCGTTGAAGTCCCGATACAGTGCCCGATAGCCCGTCGGCTGGCGGTACTCCTTCCGCAGGTGCTTGTCCGGCAACTCGTCCATGACCGTCACCTGCGACCAGCCGTCGCGCAGCGCGTACGCATAGTACGGATACTCACGCGGCACATCCTCGACATACACGACCGAGATCCGGAGGCCGAGTGAGCGCGCCGCGAAGACGCGGTGAATTCCATCGTTGATGATCCGGACGACGCGGCCGTCGGGTTCGAACGACTCCTCGACAACGGGCGGAATGACCGGGATCACCTCGTCCGGGTCGTCCGAGGTGCGCACGTAGGCCCCGCCGTCGAGGGCGAACATGTCCAGGCCGGTTTTCAGGAGCGCTTCGCGCAATTCGAGAATCTTGTCGATGCCCGGCTTCAACACGTAGTTCTGCGACGGTGCGAGGGTGTCGGTCTCCACCGCGGGCAGGAGTTCCATGGCTGCGTTCTTGTACGGCTGAACGCCGTCGAAGCCGCGCAGTCGCGTACGCGCGAGGGCGGCCAGCAGCTGCTGGCGATTGATTGGCTCTACCGAAACGATCTCCACTATGCCTTCTCCTTCATGGCGGCACTGGCAGCGGCGCCAGCACGTCCTGCGAACAGCGCTTCCGCGGTTGTCACGGTGAGGTCGGAAATCGAGCCGAGTGCCAGGGACGGTCCGCTCGCTCCGTGGTTGAGGACGTCCACCACGTTGGCGGCCTCCCGCACCGGCTCGTGCAGGAGCCACACGGTCCGCATGCCCACGGCCGCAGCGGGTGCGATGTCGTGCCGGTAAGAGTCGCCCACCATGACCGCACGGTCGGAGGACACGCCGGCAGTCCTCAGCAACCCGAGGAACATTTCTGGGGCCGGCTTCTTGATGCCCGCCCGAAATGAAAAGATCCGTCGATCGTGCGGAACCAAGTCGTCAATGAACCAGCCGAAGTGTCGGCGGGCGGCGTCGAGGAACGGCGGCCAGATGTTCGACAGGACGGCGAGCTGGAAGTCGGCCTCGGCGAGTGCGGTCAACACCTCGGCGCTACCCGGAATCGGTACGGCCTCGTCCAGTTGGGCGGTCCAGACCTGTTCGACCGCCGTTTCGACGCCTGGGCCGGCAATGCCGAACTCGTCCCGGATGAAGGCGGCCACCTGCGCGGGACCGGTGAAGTCCGTGGTCATCAGCGCCTGATGCAATGCCGCCTTCTGCGAGGCGTCCAAGCCCGCCCGCGCCGCAATTCGTCGGGCCGGTCCTTGAGCTGGGCCGGTCACCAGCGTCGAACCGATGTCGAAGACGATGAGCGGCCGATCGGTCACGATTCCCCCTTACCCGACTGCCGACGGCGCGACGGCCGGGTTGTGCGCCCGTCGCGAAGCATCTGTTCGTGGATCGCCAGCTCGTGGCCGAGCCACATCGCATGCGACACCAGGCTGACGCCCATGTCCCCGATGATCGCGCGTCGAATGACCTCGGCACTTTTCGACAGGTACTGCTTGAGCACGATGCCGTCGATGAGATGCTCGGCAACGATGCAGTCCTTCTCGGCGTCGACGCGGACCGTGAAATAGCCGTTCGGATCCTCGCGCAGCGAGGGACGCCCGGTTAGGCGGTCGACATCTTCGTCGCGTTTCCAGCCCTCGGAGAGGGCCTGGGCCAGTTCGTAGCCGGAGCGGTTGCGCGGGTCGATGCCGAGCGAGTGGCTCACCACGGTGATCGGCCCGATCGGCAGCCCGAGGGCTTCGGCGACCAGCTGCTGGATCCTCATCAGCCCATATACGTTCTCCAGCCACGCGGTCAGCAGGTTGTGCGCCCGATACGTCGCCGTCAGTGTGAGACGACCGTTCATACAACGGAAGAAGATCGTGGTCAGGCACGGCACCGACGGGTGACCCACGGCGGCCGCCCCGGGAAGGTCGTTCGCGGTGTCCCAGAGCGAGATGTAGCCGTGGCGGGACTGCGGGTCCCGCTGCAGCACCTTGACGACAAGTGCCAAGGTGTCGCGAAGTGAGTCGCCTTCGCGAAAGTAACCGCGAAGCCGGTTGCCGTACGTGTAGGAGATCCCGTCCGGCAGTCTGGGGTCGATGATTCTCTGTTGGTACTCGAGGAAGCGCTCCAGCCGAAAGCCGTACCTGGACAGCACCGCATCGGACTCGACCGCCGGCTCGGTGATGACCGCCTTCGCATTGAGCAGCTCGAGTCGTGGGCCGGTGCCCAGTTCCACCGGTTGCCCGAAGCGGATCGTCCGGACGACCAGTTCCTCCCAGCAGTCAAGTGGCCGCTTTCGCTCGACCTGTTGGGCCGCGATGTTCGACGGCCTGCGGGCGTACTCATCCGATTCATAGTCCGGCATCGTCACTTCAACGGGTGTGGGCAGCTGCTCCGGTGCGGTCCGCGGCAACGACTTCAGGTATCCGGGAAGGTCGCGGTCCAACGCGGGGTCCGAGAGCTTGCCGAAGCCGCGGAAGCTGAGTGTTCCTCGCAGTCGCGCATCGTCGAATTCGGCTATGGCCGGGAAAAGGCGGTCGGTGCCACGTATGCGCTTGAGCTTGCGGCCGAACAGCTCGGCGTCCTCGAGGCCGTCGCGCAGGAACGCCTCTATCTCTCGGCTCGTCGGCAGATCGAAGTGCTCGCCGAGCGCGATGAGGTGCCGGATCTGCGGGTTGAACAGAAGGTTGCAGAACATCGCGTACATCCCGTCGCCGTAGAGGTTCGCGATGACCGCGACGCGGCTCTGGTCGGGGGCGAGGATGTCCGGTGAGATCTGGGTGAGCCTGCGGCTCGTGGCCGCCAAGGGGGACCACAGACTGATGATCCCCACATCTCCGGCGGGGTTGACGGCATGTAGTCGATCACCGTAGTAGAGGGCTTGGAAGTGCGGCGTGTTCATAACTCGTCCCCATACTGGTGTGCGAGTGCGGTGCGATCCAGGCTGCTCATGCCTTGCTGTCGATTCAGACTAGCCGCGACTCGCGCCGGACGGTTGATCATCATCGGCCCTTCTGCGGTCGGCTGTGCACGTCGAGCGCCAGCAGACCCAGCTTGCTGCCGATCACCAGCGGGCTCTGGTCCGCCAGCGCCACCGCGAGCACCTCGCTACGCACCTCGACAGACGTCTCGGCCTCCCAGCCGCGGTCCGCGAAGAGCTTGAGTATGTCGACGCGTTCACCTGCTGCGACAACGACACGCAGGCTGCGACGCTGTGCGTCGGAGCCACGCGGGACCGGCTCGGCCACGACCACGGCGTTGATCTCATCCGAACGGCTGACGACCGAATGTTCGCCGATAGGCTCCCGCGACTCCAGGCACCAGGCGCGGACCTTGGCGTCGTCGCCCGCGCTGACCACGACAGGTCTTCCGTCCAGCACTCCGGTGGCGACCGCACGCACCGCATTGGTGTGGCTGGTGAACGGCCTGCCGACACGAGTGCCGGTCAGCGGGTCCCACACGTGCACGGTGGTGTCGGCGCTCGCCGAGACGACCACCGGCCTACCGTTGAGATGCGCCACTGCCAAGGCGCGTATCCAGTGCGAGTGGCCCTCGTACACCACGCCGGTGGGAGTGCCGCTCGCGAGGTCCCAGACCCGTACGGTGCGGTCACCGCCGGACACGAGCAGGTGCCGGCCCTGAATGTCGGCCACGACGAGTGCGCGTACCCAGTCGCGGTGGCGGCCGAGTTCGGATTTGGCGCCTTCGTGACCCTCCAGTGTCCACGTCCGGATGCTGTTGTCATCGCCTGCGGTGACCACTCGGGAATGGCCGCGGCCGAGCCGTGCGACCGCCAGCGTACGCAGTCCGGGATGGTGGCCGACAACCGACCGGGCGAGTGGCCGTCCGGTGTTCAGATCCCAGGCCCGAACCGCACCGTCCACGCTTCCCGAGATGACGACGCTGCGGCCGCCCATTCTCGTCACCTCGACCGAGCGGACCCAGTGGGCGTGGCGGGCGAACCGGTTGATGCCGGTGTCGAGGTCCCAAACCGTGATGCTTCCGTCGGCGCTGCCGGAAACGGCCACTGGCTGGTCGCCGATGCTGCTCACGGCCAGCGTGTTCACGCTGTCGGAGTGTTGGACCGGTCCGTGGCCGACAGCCGACCGATCGTCGAGTTGCCAGGCCCGAGCTGTTCTGTCATCTCCACCGGAGATCACTGTCGGCTGGTCGTCCAGCCGCGTCGCGACGATCGCGCGTACCGCATTGGCGTGTTCGGTATAGGGCGGTTCGATCAGGGTGCGGGAGTCCAGATCCCAGACCCGGATCGTCGAGTTCTCGGCGCCGGAGACCACGACCTGCCGTCCTCGGTGGTCCATCACCGTGAGTGCCAGGACCCGATGGCCGTGGCGGGTGAACGGAGGTCCGACCGGGTTGCGCGTGTCGAGGTCCCATAGCCTGACCGCACGGTCCTCGCCGCCGGAGACGACGACATCTCGCCCGCCGAGGCGGACGACCGTCAGCGTGCGCACCCGGCCGCCGTGGCCGGTGAATCGTCCGACCCGGGTTCCGGTGGCCAGGTCCCAGACATGTACGGAACTGTCGCTGCCCGCGGATATCACTACCTGCCGCCCGCGGAGAGTTGCCGAGGCGAGCGCCGTCACCGAGCTGGTATGGCCGGCATGGCCGCGGTAGGGCTCTCCGATCGGCCGACCAGTGGTGATGTCCCAAGCACGGACGGTATGGTCCGTGCTCGCCGAGATCGCTGCGGGCTGTCCGTTCACGATCACCGGCAGGAGCGCGGTGACCGAGCCGTCATGCCCGGTGATCGGTTCTCGGGCCGGGGAACCTGTGACCAGGTCCCACACTCGGATCGTGCGATCACGACCGGCGGAGATCACCACCGGTGTGCCGTCGAGCATGGCCGTGGCCACGGCCGTCACCGCGAGGTTGTGGCCGGAGAAGGGGTCGTCCAGCTGGCCCTGGGTCCCAAGATCCCAGATTCGGACCGTCTTGTCGACGCCACCGGACACGACCATCGGCCGCCCGTCGGCCAGCATTGCGGTCAACGCCCTTACGGCCTTGTCGTGTCCGACCAGCGTGCCGCCGACCGCCTCCTTGCTCTCCAGCGAGTAGAAGCGGATCGAGCCGTCGTCTTCGGCGGCCGCGACGACGGGTTGTCCGCCCATACTCATCGGCGCGAGCGCGCGGACCGCCTGCCGGTGACCGCCATGGGCGATCATCAGCTTGCGTGTCTGCAGGTTGTAGACGGATACTCTGGAGTCCGCACAGCCCGTGATGACAACCGGCTGGTTCCCGACCTCCGCGAACGCCACGGCATGCACAGTGCGAGTGTGCCTCCAGCGCCAGTAGACTCTCCCGCTTTCGAGTTCCCAGATGAGAACCTCGCCGTCTTCGTCCGCCGAGATGATCATTGCCGTCGGTTGCCTGCCGGACCGTCGGAACGCAAAGCAGGCCAGCGCCAAGACCGGCGACTTGTGGCGGACGAAGGGGTCTCCCGCCGCATCGCCGGTGGCCAGGCTGGAAAACCTCACTCTTGTGTCGTCGCCGGCGGATACGACCAGCAGCTCATCATCGACAGTGGCCACGGCGACTGCCCGCACCGCTTCGGTGTGCTGGGTGAAAGCACTGCCGATCGATTCACCGGTAGCGACGTCCCACACCCGCACCGTGCGGTCCGCGCTGCCCGACACGACCACCGCAGTGGCGCCGAGTAGCGAGGCCGCGAGCGCGGTCACGGAATCGTCGTGGGCTGTTATCGGCTCGCGCAGGACGGCCCCGGTTTGCGCGTCCGACAGGCGCAGCACGCGGTCGTCACCGCCCGACACCACCACCGGGCGATCGCCCGCGGTGACCACGACCGCGTTGACGGCCTCCCGATGTCCCGGTATCCGGATATGCGGCCGTTGCATCCGCCACGACGCCCATGTCGCCCGCCAGGGCGGGCCGTCCGGTATGAGGTTCGCCAAATGATCGGCTCGGGCGTAACGGGCTGCCAGCCCGAGGTAGGCCATGTGCTCTTCCGAGGGCTGACTCCGCAGTGCGGGAAGAGCGCGCCGGAAGGCGTTCGCCGCGGCACGGGCCGGTGGACTGGCCGTCTCGTCGAGCGCTGCCAGCAGTCGCGCAGGTTCCGCCGCGATCAAGAAGTCCGGATCTTGTGCGAGGGAGTCGATGGTGTCGGCGCGAACTGCGTGACCGGACAGATGCATCCGAATGTAAGGGTCTGCGATCGCCCAGTCGCGCTGCCCGTCAGCGCGGGACGGCACCGCTGCCATGAGCACTTCAACTATGGTTCGCTCGTCCGCGACTCGGTCGCGATCGGCTTGCAGGTAGTCGGCGAGAGCCTGGTGGGAGAGCCGGTACAGTGGACGGTCTTCAGGGGTGCCCACGGCGACCACGTACGAAGCCGTATTGCTCTGCAGCCGCACCAGGTCGTCCGGCTGATAGCTGACGCCAGGCGCGAGCGCGTTGGCGATGGCCGGCCAGATGCTTTCCCAGGGCAAGCCGTCGCCTTGCGCGTAGGCGAGCGGCCGGAGCAGGTCGATCGCGCGGTCGACGTCGCTGCCGAGTCGGTCACGTAGCTCCTTGCGCATGGCCCGGCCCGCATCTTTAGGCACGCTGGCGAGCCAATGGGGCGCTGCGGGATTCGGCAGCACGTCGCGTGAAGCCTGATCGTCTGCAAGCTGCCCGGCCAGCAGGTACGACTGCTGGGCAACCTTCAGGATCTGTGCGATGACGGCATTGACCAACGGTGGCTGGGCGGACGCGAAGACCGATGGTCTCCGGCCGCCGCCGACTGCCGGCTGCGGCGCGATCAGGCGGCGGCGCACCAACTCGGTCATCGCCGCACTGTCGGCGAACGCTGGGTGTTCCAGATTTATGGTGTCGGCGTAGACCGCATCGCCCAGTTCCGGAGCGAACGCAAGAACCTGTGGGCGAGTCCCGAGGATCAACCGGATGCGGGCACCCTCGGCCTTCATCAGAGGAACCAGCAAGTCCTGCACCAGCGTTCTCGGGTACAGAGCTTCATCGACCGCGTCGATCAGCACGACCAACACCGGGCCGCCGCGCTTCGCGAGAGCGGCGAGCAACTCCTGGACCATCGATGCGGGGGTCGCCTGAAAGTCGATGTCCGTCAACTCGGCCGCTGCCGCTATGCCGGCGACGATGTGGCTGAGAGTGCTGCCCCGCGCATAGATGGCGACTTCGATCGCGCCGATCTGTGGGAGAGCGCCCCCGCTCCGTGGTGCTGCGCCTCTGCGCTCCGCATCGCTCGCGACCGCGAGCCAGCCGAGCAGCATCGTCTTTCCCGTCCCCGCGTTACCCGTGACGATCAGCGCGGGCTTTCCCGCCTCGGTTGACAGCCACCTGACGGCCTTCTCCCGGGCCGCTGCGCGTCCGACGAACTCACTGATGTTCGGCATGAAGTAGTCGGTCATCTCGGCGGTCCGCCGCGCCCGTTCGGCCGCCCAACCGCCCTCGCCCATCCCGCCGGAGTGCTCAAGCCCACCGAGGAACAGCGGCATGTAGCCTTCCGTTCCTCGGAGGACCTGGTGGTTTATGTTCTGTGTCGGGGGCATGGCTGGGTCCTGCTGCAGCCGCCGAAGCACGTCCTCCAGTCGGAGTATGGAGCCGCTGCCGCGATTGCTGAGCGCGGCGACCGCACGCTTCAGACCTTTGGTGAATTCTCCTTGCAGCGCGAGTTGCGTCGGCCGGGTCGCACTGACCACGATGACACCTTGTTCGCCTTTGGTGTCGAGGTCGGTCGGGTCGCCCGTATACGTGGTGGCGGCGCCCGCGAACCGCAGTCCGGCCGCACCGGAATAACATGCGTCCACCATCAGCAGCAATCTTCGCACCCGAGTGCCGGAGAGCATGAGGGCTGCTAGATCGGTGCTGCTGATCGAGCTGCTGAGCACATTCTCCTGATAATCAGAGGTAAGGAGAATGTGATCTCTCGGTCCATCCTCGGTGATGTCGCCGTGGCCACCGAGATAGATGGCGATGTAGTCGTCCGGACGCCGGTCGGGATGACGGAAGAATCCATCCAGCGCGACACGCAGTTGCTGGGCTGTCGGGTTCTCGGGAATTTCCGGCACATGTTCATAGCCGAAGCCTCGAAACAGCTCGACAATCCGACTCTCGTCCTCGGCCAGGCCGGGGAGGTTCGGCACGCCGCGATTGGCGTATGTACGCACAACGCCGGTCAGCAGGTATCGCTTCGGTGCTGAGCCGGTTGGGCCGCTTTCAACCATCGCGCTCTGTCTCGGTCGAACGCAGTCCGGCAAGTATTCCTTCGCCGGTCTCCCGTGCGGTCAGATAATTGCGTACCCCATGGGCCTTTGCGCCGTTGTTCACCAATCGTGACGCCAGCCGGTCGCCGAACAGCGGCCGCAGATCCTTGACCAGTGCCACGACGTCGCCTTGATCGGCGACATTCGTCCAGGCCGTTATCGATCCCGGCCAGCGGCCGGGAAACGTGTCGTTCTCGCGTACGGGCGGTGGCGTGAGCCGATCAAATACGAGATGGGGGACACCCAGCGGTGAACCGAGAGTCACCAGGGTGCGGATTCCCCATTCGGGATGGGCGCACAACGCTTCGTAAGCAACGACCGAGCCAAGCGAGTGGGCCACTATGACGCGAGTGTCCGCGGACACCGCGTCGGCAAGACACTGCTGCACGCGGGAACGCACATCCGGCTCGGTGAAGTAGCGGCGGACCTGGACCAGGTCGCCGATCATCAGCCGTTCACCGAGGCCGGCGAAGAACGTGGATCCACTGAGAACCCGCAGCGCGGTCTGCACGGCTTTGGGCGTGCGCACCATCGTCTCCGCGTCCTGCGGGACGACCTTCGTGTCGACCTTCGCCGCCTCGCCCCACCATGCCAGCAGCAGTTGTTCCTCAAACGGAGTGAGATCGCGGGCCGTCAACAACGGAGTGCCGACATCCATCGTGTTTCCAGGTGCTCGGAAGGTGTCGCCGTAAAACGCGAACTTGATATCCGAGTCGGCAAGCCCATCTGCGATGGATCTGCCTTCCGCGCCGGTACGCCGTAGGCCGTCACGCAACGCGGGCACCCATTCGTCTTGCAGGGTCTCCTCACCTTTGAACTGTTGCGCGATGCCGTGGACCACTGCGATCTTCGCCACTGTGCCGGCCTCCGTCGCCCATAGCCGAAGTGTGAGCCGTCCACATACTACTGGGGCTATCCCAGGTAGCCAGCGTCTCACCCGTAAGAGCGGACGTACGGCATCCCGCGCATGCCTCCCCGGTTGGTGCCAGGTGCCTTGCGGTCCGCACTAGTTTGCACATTGGACTCTTGATCCCGCCCGCACCGCAGCGTATATACGATCGACGACGTGAGCTTCAGGCGCGAGGGCCCACGCACGGTCGCGCCGAGGCGTCCCGCCAGCGGGCCGGCCCTGGTGGACGTCACCCCTCAGGGTGGTTCCGCCACGGCCGGCCCCGGCCCCGGCAGTCAGCTGATGCGGTGAGAGCGGCGTAGCGCCAGTCCGCCGAGCACGGTGGCGATCAGCCCCACGACCAGGGCGACGTACGCTCCGCCGCGGCCGTTGCCGGTGCCGATGCCGCTGTCGGAGGTCGCCACGACCAGCGCGCCGAGGGCGAGGCCCAGCAGCCCCGCCGCGAGGGCGATGACCGCGCCGAGCCGCCCGTTGCCGGTGCCGAACCGGCCGGTGGGGCGGGCCAGCGCCAGCCAGCCGATGATCACTCCGGCCAGCCCGATGAGGGCTCCCGCGCTGGCGCCGAGCCGACCGGCGCTCATCGTGTAGACGGTGGCGGCCGGCTGGGCCGCGGCGGCCGGTGCGGCGAACCCGAACCAGCCGAGCACGGTGGCCGTGGCCACGGCGATGACTGATCGGACTGCAGTGCGGGCTGCTGGTGCGCTCATGTTCCGCTCCTTGGTCGTGTGCCTCGTTGCCGAGGGGATGTCACCTGAGCATGTCGCCGGGCGCGCCGCCGGACGTCCCGCAGACGCGGGCACTTCAGGCTGCCGCGGTCGCCGTAGACGCGGCGGGAGTACCGCGGCTGCGGTACGCGGCCGCTCGTCCGTGCGCAGGAGTCGGCCCATGCCCAGGTCCGGTTAGAGTTCGGCGGATGAGCAGGGGACGATTCGGTGTTCCGGCCGCGGTGACGGATGCGGCGATCGCCACCGGTGTGGCGGCGACGCTGCTGGTCGCCGGGCTGTCCGGAGGGCATCGCGCCACGGACGCCGGACTGCTCGGGTACGCGCTGCTGGTCGCCGGCGGCCTGGCGCTGGTCGCGCGCCGCCGGGCCCCGGTCGCGGTGCTGGCGGTCACCGGCCTGTGCGCGGTGGGCCATCAGGCGCTCGGCTTCGACGTGCCGGCGGTCGCGTTCCTTTTCGCCGTGTACGCAGCTGTGCGCGCCGGCCACCGCGCCGTCACGGTCGCGGCGGCGGTGACGATGCTCGTGGCGCTGCCGCTGGCGGCCTTCGCGCTGTCACCGGACATGTCCGTGGGGCAGGCGCTCGCCCGGTCCCGAGGCGCGCTCGAAATAGCGTGGCTGGTGGCGGCCGGTGCCGCCGGGGAGGCGCTGCGGCAGGCCGAGCGGCGGGCCGACGAGGCCGAACGCACCCGGGAGGAGACGGCGCGGCGGCGAGCCGATGAGGAGCGGCTGCACCTCGCGCGGGAGCTGCACGATTCACTCACCCACCAGATCTCCGTGATCAAGGTGCAGGCCGCGGTGGCGGTGCATCTGGCCCGCAAGCGGGGCGAGCAGGTGCCCGAAGCCCTGCTGGCGATCGAGCAGGCAGGTCGCGAGGCGTCCCGGGAGCTGCGGGCGACCCTGCAGGCGCTGCGCGACGACGGCAGCACGCCGCCGCGCGGGCTCGACGACGTCCCGGAACTGGTGGCCCGTGCCCGCACGACCGGCCTGGACGCGACGCTGACGATTGCGGGCAGTCGCCGCGACGTGCCGGCGGCGGTGGACCGGACCGCGTACCGGATCGTGCAGGAGTCGCTGACCAACGTCGCCCGCCACGCCGCCGCGATGACGGCGTCGGTGCGGATCGACTACCGTCCGGACGCCCTGGCGATCCGGGTCGACGACGACGGCGGGGCCGCGCCGGGCAGCGGCGCGGTGCCCGGGGTCGGGTTGCTCGGGATGCGCGAGCGGGTCACGGCGCTCGGCGGCCGGTTGCGCGCCGAGCCGCGCGGCGGGGGTGGCTTCACCGTCGAGGCGGAGCTGCCCGTGGAGCAGGCGTCGTGATCAGGGTCGTGCTGGTGGACGATCAGCCGCTGATCCGCAGCGGGTTCCGGGCACTGCTGGACGCGGAGGACGACGTCGAGGTGGTGGCGGAGGCAGGCAACGGCGAGGAGGGCCTGACCGCGGTCCGGGCGCACCTGCCCGACGTGGTGTTGATCGACGTGCAGATGCCGGTCGTCGACGGGATCGAGGCGACCCGGCGCATCGCGGCCGACCCGGCGCTGGCGGCGGTGCACGTGGTGATCCTCACCAACTACGGCCTCGACGAGTACGTCTTCCACGCGCTGCGGGCCGGCGCGGCGGGGTTCCTGGTCAAGGACATCGAGCCGGAGGACTTCCTGCACGCCGTGCGGGTCGCGGCACGCGGTGACGCCCTGCTCGCACCGTCGATCACCCGCAGGCTCATCGACCGGTACGTCACCGAGCCGCCGCCCCCCGCCGCCGACGCGGACCTGAAGTGGCTGACCACCCGCGAGCGGGAGGCCGTCACGCTGGTGGCGCGGGGACTGTCCAACGAGCAGATCGCCGAGCGGATGGTGATCAGCCCGATGACCGCGAAGACACACGTCAACCGGGCCATGGTCAAACTCCACGCCCGCGACCGCGCCCAGCTGGTGGTGTTCGCGTACGAGTCCGGGCTGGTGGCTCCGCGCGACCGTTGACCTGTCGTCAGGGACTGTCGGGCTGTCACGATCCGCCGGGGGAGCGGACGCTGTGCCGCAGCGCGACGGGTGGCAGGAACTCCTCGACCAGCGTGCGGTGCCACCAGGCGCCGGTGGCGCGCCGCTCGGCGATCGTGGTGAACCGGTAGCGGTAGAGCAGGGCCCGTACGTAGGCCGGCGGCTTGCCGGGGAACGGGTCGGCGCGTAGCAGCCGCAGCACGTGGCGGTCGCCGGCGAGCAGGCGGCCGAGCAGGGCGAGCAGCCACGGGTGGGCGTACAGCGGGGACATGGCGGCGAACCACATGAGCCAGTCCAGGCGCAGGTGGTATGGCGCGATCTGCGGCGGTAGGCGGTGCGGGTCGCCGGGTTTGCCCTTGAACGCGTACTCCCGCCAGAGCGTGTGCGCGCCGGGCTCGGTGTCGTCGGTGCCCTCGATGACGATCTCGTGGCGGACCTTGGTGACACTGCCGAACGCGCCATACGTGTTGACCAGGCGCAACGGGTCGAAACTGGAGTTCATCAGCTGGTGCCGCGAGACCAGGTTGCGGGCGGGCCGGTAGCTGAGCGCGAGCAGCAGGGCGGCGGCGGCGAGCACCAGCGCCTGGTACCAGGCGGGTCCGGCGGCGGCCGTGCCGGTGCCGAGCAGCGCCGACAGGTCCAGCGCGGAGGCGGCCAGGATGATCGCCATCCAGTTCAGCCAGGAGAAATTGCCCGACGCGACGAGCCACAGCTGGCTGACGATGATCAACCCCGCGGCCGCGCTCGCGACCGGCTGCGGCAGGAACAGGCCGAACGGCACGACGAGCTGCGTGACGTGGTTGGCCGCGACCTCCGCGCGGTGCAGCGGGCGGGGCAGGTGGTGGAACCACCAGCTCAGCGGGCCGGGCATGGGCTGGGTCTCGTGGTGGTAGTACAGGCAGGTCAGGTCGCGCCAGCACCGGTCGCCGCGCAGCTTGATCAGGCCCGCGCCGAACTCCAGCCGGAACAGCAGCCAGCGCAGCAGAAACAGCGTCACGATCGGCGGGCCGACCTCGGCGTTGCCCAGGAAGACCGCCAGGAAGCCGGTCTCCAGCAGCAGGCTCTCCCAGCCGAACGCGTACCAGACCTGGCCCACGTTGACGATCGACAGGTAGAGGAGCCACAGCAGCAGCCACATCGCCATCGCGGCCCACACCGGCACCGCGTCGCCGACACCGGCGAGCAGCGCGGCGGACACCGCGGCTCCCGTCCAGGCCACGGCGGCGAACAGGCCGTCGGAGTAGCGCAGGTGGAACAGGCTCGGCGCGCGCCGCCACGGGGTGTGGGCCAGGAACCGGGGCACCGGGGTGAGGCCGTGCCTGCCGAGCAGGGCCCGGAACTGATCGGCGGCCACCAGGAACGCAATGAGGTAGACGGCGGCGAGGCCGCGCTGGAACAGCAGCCGGCTCCACCAGTACTCGGGCGCGCTGAACCAGTCCATGTCAGCCCCGCCCGGGGTCGGGTGCCCGCATGCCGAAGACCCGGTGCAGCGCGACCCGGGCGGCGTGGAAGCCGCACATGCCGTGCACGCCGGGTCCGGGTGGCGTGGCCGACGAGCACAGGAACACGGCCGGGTCCGGGGTGGCGTAGGGGACCGGTGCGAAGGTCGGCCGGAACAGCAGCCGCAGGCCCTCGCAACTGCCACCGGCGATGTCGCCGCCGAGGTAGTTGGGGTTGCGCCGCTGCAGCTCGGCCGGTCCGGTGACGGCCCGCGCGAGCACCAGGTCCCGGAAACCGGGCGCGAACCGTTCCAGCTGCGCCTCGATCACCGGGGTGAGGTCGCCGGTCCAGCCGTTGGGCACGTGGGCGTACACCCACAGCACGTGCTTGCCGGCCGGGGCGCGGGTGGGGTCGCAGAGGCTGGGCTGGGCCGCGATGAGGAACGGCGGGTCGGGTGCCGAGCCGCGGTGCACGGCCCGCAGCGCCGCGCCGATGTCGGTGTCGTACGGGCCGAGGTGGACCGTGCCCGCCTGCCGGCAGGCCGGAGCCGTCCACGGCACCGGACCTGACAGCGCGTAGTCGAGTTTGAACACGGCCGGACCGGGCGGGGTCCGGCGCAGCCGGTCACGGTAGCGCTCCGGCAGCCGGGGGCCGGCCAGCTCGGCGAGGTGCTGGGGCACGACGTCCAGCAGGTACGCCCGCGCCTGCGGCAGCTCGTCGAGCCTGCGGATCAGGCGGCCGGTGTACACCTGCCCGCCCAGCTCCCGCAGGTGACCCGCCAGGGCGTCGGAGATCGACTGGGATCCGCCGCGGGCGACCGGCCATCCGGCGGCGTGCGCGGCCAGGGCGAACATCAGCGCGACCCCGCCGGTGCCGGGCGAGCCCAGCGGTGAGGTGGTGTGCGCGGCCAGCCCGGCGACCAGTGCCCGCGCGAGCGGTCCCCGGAACCGGCGCATGAGGACCGCGGCAGGCAGCGCCGCGGGCAGGCCGAAGCGGGCGAGCAGCAGCGGGTGGCGGGGCACCGCGCCCAGCGGCGGGCGCAGCACGTCGGGGGCCAGCTCGTCCCAGCGGCCCAGGAACGGCCTCACCAGCCGCCGGTACTGCGCTCCGTCGATGTTCAGTGACGCGGCGGTCTGCGCCACGGAACGCGACAGCGTCGCCGCGGTGCCGTCCGGGAAAGGGTGTGCCAGCGCCACGTCCGGGTGCAGCCACCGCAGGCCGTGGCGGTCCAGCGGCCAGGACCGCAGCACCGGTGAACCCGCGCCCAGCGGGTGCACGGCCGAGCAGGGGTCGTGCCGGAAGCCCGGCAGTGTCAGTTCCTCGGTGCGGGCGCCACCGCCGACCGTGTCGGCGGCCTCGAAGACGCTGACCCGCAGGCCGGCTTCCGCGAGGGTCACCGCCGCGGCGAGCCCGTTGGGGCCGGCCCCCACCACCACCGCGTCCACGCCGTCCACACCGCCACCAGCCATCGCATCAGCCGTCCTGCGCGGGAAGGTTCGACCCGGTGCGTACCCGCGTTCCGGGCCTGCCACACGTCGGCGGTCACTCGGGCGGCGCCGCGCCGAACTTCTCCAGGACCTGTCCCGCGTCGGTCTGCAGCAGGCCGGCGAGTTCGACCAGGGCCCGGGCGGCCGCGAGATCGTCGCCGACGCGCGCCAGGTCGAGGTCACGCGGATGGCGATGGGCGGTGCCTGTGCCCTCCAGGCTCGTCCCGTCCCGGTGCAGCCTGGCCACCGCGACGGTGCGGCGCTCCTCCTGGACCTCCTCGATGTCCAGGTCGATGATCCACCGTGTCGTGTTCGCCATCGTCCACCTCCTGGGGCACCCCTTTCATTCTGCCGCGTGCCGGGAGCTGCGGAAATGGAAAGCTGTCAGTGGTCACCGGTATGAAGGAGGTAATGCTCCACGCCTCGTGGCACCCAGGGTCGTCGATGTCCGGCATCGCGGCGCTGCTGTCGGAACGCCGAAGCGGAAGGGGAACGATGACCACGCGAACGCATTCACCCCAGCACGCCGCGCTCCACACCACCATGCTCACCCTGCGGCTGGCGATCGCCGACCTCGACAGCGCGGAGGCCTGGTCCCGCCTGTTCGACGTGGCGGCCCGCCATCCGGGCCGCGGCGTCAACGACGTCCTGTTGATCGCACGGCAGCGCCCGGACGCCACCGACCTGGCCACCTACGCCCGGTGGCGGGAGCGCGGCGCGCACGTGCGCCGCGCCGAACGCGGCATGGCGCTGCTGCAGCCGCTGGACGACACCGGTGACACCTTCGACGTCGTCACCGTCTTCGACGTCACGCAGACCAACGCGCAGCCCTCGCCCCGGCCGCCCGTCCACGATCTGGTGCCGGTGACGGCGGCGCTGGCGGCGATGGCCGAGCGGGCCGGTCTGACCGTGCGACTGCGCCGGGGACAGTCCGCCGCGGCCGCGGCCGAGGGCGACCGGCTCGACCTGGCCGCGCACCTGCCGATCTCCGCGACCGCCGGGCACCTGGTCCGGCACCTGGCGCAGCGCTTGCTGCCCGCGGGCCCGGCCCGTGAGGCGCGAGCCGCCGGGGTGGCCCACGTCGTCGCCCGGCGCTTCGGCCTGCAGCCGCCCGAGGCAACCGCCCTGGTCCGGTGGCGTGACGAGCTGGATCCGGCGGCTGCCGACCGGGCCGTCGTGCACACCGTCACGGCGGTCATCACCCATGCCGACGCCCTCACCGTCCGGCTGCGGCGGGCGCTCAGCCGACCTGCGGCGACCGCGCCGAGGCCGGCGCCTCGGCGGCGGAGCGCACCCGTCCCGGCGCAGCGCCGACCGGACCGGGCGGCCGCGCCGGAACGCGACGCGCTGTACGCCGTCAACGCCGCCGCAGCGGCCTTCTACGCCGCACAGCTGCCGACGAGTCGGCCCGCGGCCGCCTACCTGAGGTCGCGAGGCATCGCCGAGGCCGCCGAACCCGGCGGCGGCTGGCAGCTCGGCGTCGCACCGCCCCAGGGGGACGCCCTGCTGCGCCACCTGCGGGCCCTCGGCTACTCGCACCGGGTCATGCTCGACGCCGGGCTGATCGCCGCCAGCCGACTGCACGGCGGCGCACTGTACGACGTCTTCCGCGACCGGCTGATCTTCCCGATTCACGCCCGTGACGGGCAGATCGCCGGGTTCACCGGCCGCGACCTGTCCGGGCGCAGCCAGGCGAAGTTCTACAACACCCCCGAAACGGCGGTCTTCCGCAAGAGCGAGCTGCTCCACGGACTCGCCCCGCAGCTGCGCGGCCAGGGCGCGCCGACCCAGTTCCTCGTCGTCGAAGGGCCCACCGACGCCATCGCCGCGCACCTGACCTACCGCGGGCTCGCCGCTGAAGGCGTCACCACCGTCGCCGTCGCCCCGTGCGGCACCGCGTTCACCGCGGCCCAGTTCGAGCTGCTCGCCGACTGCGCGGCACCGGGCACCTCACTGATCATGTCGTTCGACGCCGACAGCGCGGGCGCCAGGGCGCTGGAGCGGGCCTACCCGCTGGCCGTCACCTGGCCGCACGGCAGGGTCGCGGGCACCGCGCCCGCCGGGTGCAAGGACATCGCCGCGCTGCTGGCCGCCCGCGGCCCCGACGAGGCCCTGCTGGACCTGCTCGCCGCCGAGCGCCCGCTGCCGCTGCTCGGCGTCGAGCGGGCGCTGGCCAAAGCGTTCCCCGAGGGCTTCCACGCCGACTGGCCGGAGGCCCGGGTCCGTGCTTTCCGGACGGTCGCGCCGTACCTGCTCGACGCGGTGCGCCACGGCGACGTCGAACTGCTGGTGCAGGCGGCCGCGGCGCAGCTCGCCGTCGCACCGCACGAGCTGAGCGCGGGTGTGGCCCAGCTGTACGGGGGCGACCGGATCGGACCCGGATCCGCGCCGCCGACGGGTTCCGGGACAGCGGTCGATCACGTCAGGAAACATGCCGGAAAACTGCCTGGAATAGCAGCGCAAAGACGGTAGTGACAAAGAAGTCAATCATTGGTCTTCCGCGTGTCCGCCACTATGCTCATGCGTAATCACCCGTCAGTGAAGCCGGGACCGACGTGGCACCACATCCCCCGCGACATCGGCTCTCGCCCGGTGCGCGCCGCGGCCGCCGCTTCGGTGTCAACCGCGAACGACGGAGGCGATCCGTGGAAATCCTGCTTCTGGTGACAGCGCGTGCCGGCGAACCGTCGGCCGTCCTGCCCGCGATAGACCTGCTCCCGCACGCGGTGCGCACCGCACCCCGCGACGTGCGCACCCTGGTGTCGACGCCCACCCCGGACGCGGTGCTGGTCGACGCGCGCACCGAACTGTCCGAGGCGCGGGCCACCTGCCGGATGCTGCGCGCGACCGGCCTCGGCGTGCCGCTGCTCGCGGTGGTGACCGAGGCGGGTCTGGTCGCGATCAACGCCGACTGGGGCGTCGATGACGTCATCCTGGCCACCGCCGGTCCCGCCGAGGTCGAGGCGCGGCTGCGGGTGGCGGTCGGCCGCCTGAACTCCGCGACGGCCGCCGCCGGCGGCGTGATCCGGGGCGGCGAGCTGACGATCGACCCGGACACGTATGCGGCCAAGCTCAAGGGTCGCCCGCTGGACCTCACGTACAAGGAGTTCGAGCTGCTGAAGTTCCTGGCGCAGCACCCGGGCCGGGTCTTCACCCGCGACCAGCTGCTGCGCGAGGTGTGGGGCTACGACTACTTCGGCGGCACCCGCACCGTGGACGTGCACGTGCGGCGCCTGCGCGCCAAGCTCGGCTCGGAGTACGAAGCCATGATCGGCACGGTCCGCCAGGTCGGCTACAAGTTCGTGCTGCCGTCCTCGCGTCCCCAGTTCTCCGACGCCGGCGAGTCCAGCCTCGCCGACGCGCTCCTGGTCGACCTCAACCTGGCCGGCTGACACCCGCTCGCACCGTCAGGCCGTCGGATCCTCGGATCCGGCGGCCTGCTCGCGTGATGCCGGTCACCACGGAATAGAGCGGGCCCCGCGCCGGTTGCCCTTCATGCAAACGCATAGACTTGGCTCGGGCCTGCCGGCCCGGTGCGAGTGGAAACGAGGGATCTCATGCAGTTCGGCGTGTTCTCGGTCAGCGACATCACCCGCGACCCGGTGTCGGGGCACACTCCGAGTGAGGCGGAGCGCATCGACGCGGTCGTGCAGATCGCGAAGAAGGCCGAAGAGGTCGGGCTCGACGTGTTCGCCATCGGCGAGCACCACAACCCGCCGTTCTTCTCCTCCGCGCCGTCGACACTGCTGGCGTTCATCGCGGCGGCCACCGAGCGGCTCATCCTGACCACCTCGACGACCCTGATCACCACCAACGACCCGGTGCGCATCGCCGAGGAGTACGCGATGCTCCAGCACCTGTCGAAGGGCCGGATGGACCTGATGCTCGGGCGCGGCAACACCGCGCCGGTCTACCCGTGGTTCGGGCAGGACATCCGCCAGAGCCTGCCGCTCGCGCTGGAGAACTACAACCTGCTGCACCGGTTGTGGCGCGAGGACGTCGTCGACTGGCAGGGCAAGTTCCGCACCCCGCTGCAGGGCTTCACCTCCACGCCGCGCCCGCTGGACGACGTGCCGCCGTTCGTGTGGCACGGCTCGATCCGCACGCCCGAGATCGCCGAGCAGGCCGCCTATTACGGCGACGGCTTCTTCGCCAACCACATCTTCTGGCCGAAGGAGCACTACATGCGCCTGATCAAGTTCTACCGGCAGCGCTACGCCCACTACGGCCACGGCACCGAGCAGCAGGCGATCGTCGGGCTCGGCGGGCAGGCCTACATCGCCCGCAGGTCGCAAGACGCGATCAAGGAGTTCCGCCCGTACTTCAACGAGGCCCCGGTCTACGGGCACGGCCCGGCGATGGAGGACTTCATGCGGCAGACGCCGCTGTCGGTGGGCAGCCCGCAGGAGGTCATCGACAAGACCCTGACGTTCCGCGAGCACTTCGGCGACTACCAGCGCCAGCTGTTCCTGATCGACCATGCCGGACTGCCCCTGAAGACGGTGCTGGACCAGCTCGAACTGCTCGGCGGCGAGGTCGTGCCGACGCTGCGCAAGGAGCTGGCCGCCAAGCGCGACCCGCAGGTGCCCGACGCACCCACGCACGCCGCCCGGGTGAAGGCCAAGTACGGCGAGGCGATCCCGCGCCAGCCGCGCCCGAACGCCAACCGCGGCGACAACGTGACGGGCGCGTCCCCGTACCAGGACAGCGACCCGGCCGTGCAGACCACGTACCCGGGTCACTGATGTCCGATCGGGGCCGGTTGGCCAACCACGCGTGGGAAGGGCTGCTGTCCGCCCACGCGAGGCTGATGAAGCAGTTCGCGGAAGCCGACACGTGGCAGGACCTGTCGATGCGCGAGTACGACGTGCTCTACACGCTGTCCAAGTACCGCGAGCCGCTGCGGATCGGCGAGCTGCACCGGCACGTCCTGCTCAGCCAGCCGGCCCTGTCCCGCATGGTGGACCGGCTGGCCGAGCGGGGGCTCCTGGAGCGTTGCCCGGACCCCGCCGACGGCCGTGGCGTGCGGCTGTCGCTGACCGCCGCCGGGCGGGACAAGCAGCGCAGCATCGGGCGCGGGCACGCCGCTCATGTGGCGCGTGCGGTCACCGCCGAGCTGAGCCGCGACGAGCTGGAGCAGCTCGCGGTGATCGCCTGGAAGCTGGCCGGGCGGGCCGGCACGACGACCGACGACGACCAGAAGGAACCGCAACAGTGAACCCGACGCAGCCGTACACCCTCGTGGTCGTGACCGCCGGGGTCGGCGACCCCTCCTCGACCCGGATGCTCGCCGACCGGACCGCCCAGCGTGCCTCGGAGCTGGTCGCCAGGCGCGGCGGCAGCGCGACCGTCCAGGTCGTCGACCTGCGCGAGCTGGCGACCGAGGTGACCACCGCGCTGATCTCGCCGATGGTGGGCCCGAAGCTGCAGCAGGCGATCGAGCTCCTCGGCCGGGCCGACGGCGTCATCGCCGCCGCGCCCGTCTACAAGGCCGCGCCCAGCGGCCTGTTCAGCTCCTTCTTCCAGGTGCTCGACAACGACCTGCTCATCGCCAAGCCGGTCGTGCTCGCCGCGACCGCGGGCACGGCCCGGCACTCGCTGGTCGTGGACGAGCAGATGCGGTCGCTGTTCGGATACCTCCGTACGGTCGTCGTGCCGACGTCGCTGTTCGCGGCGCCGGAAGACTGGGCCGACCCGGGCCTGAACAAGCGCATCGAGCGGGCCGCGCTCGAACTGGTGCTGCTGGTCGAGAGCGGCTTCGCCCACCAGGTCAGGGGCGAGTCCTGGCAGAGCTACCAGCACGAGTTCGGCAGCGCCGGCGGCACCGAGACGCACATCGAGCTGGACTCCGACATGATGCGGCTGGCGGCCGGCGGGACCCTGGACTGACCGGAGCGGCCTATGCGGGTACGACCCGGAAGTGGGTGGTGAGCGCGCCGTCGTCGGCGAGCACGTGGAACGCCACCCCGGGCACGTCGTCGAGATCGGCGGTGTTCTCCCAGGTCAGCTCGTCGTCGGTGGTCCACGGCAGGCGGGTCGTGGACACCACGCCGGGTGCGGCGAGCACGGGCCGCCCGCCGAACGTCCCGGCCGCGGCCGCGTGCGCGTGGCCGCACAGCGTCGCCACGACGCGCGGGCAGTCCTGGATGATCGCGGCGAGGTCATCCGCGTTGAGCAGCCCGATGCTGTCCACGAGCGGGTTGTGCAGCGGGATCGGGTGGTGGTGCAGGCCGACGAAGACGGGCGCGTCGGCCGTGGCGAGGACCTCGCGCAGCCAGGCCAGCGTCTCCGGGGCGAGCAGGCCGTCGTGGCGTCCGGGGATGCTGGAGTCGCACAGGGCGAACAGCGCGCCGCCGACCCGGTGGAGCTGGTTGATCGGCGCGTCGCCCGCGCCGTCGAGCAGCACCTTGCGGTACGGCGAGCGGCGGTCATGATTGCCGGGCAGCATCAGGACCGGGACGTCCGCCGTCAGCTCGGCCTTGACCTGCTCGTACTCGTGGATCTCGCCGTGGTCGGCGAGATCGCCGCTGACGAGGATCACGTCCACGCGGCAACCGCGCAGGTAGCGCATGACGCGCCGGGTCCGGTCGAGAGCCCGCTCGCCGCCGTCGAGGTGGGTGTCACTGAGGTGCGCGATGATCATCACATCGCGAAGCATGTCGTATGTCGCGCGGTGCACCAAGGGCCAATGGCCATCCGGTGGCACGCCTGGCAAGCCGACGCCCACCGATGCGGTCGACGGGGCCGGCCGCAACATGCCGGCCGGCGTCCGGATCAGCCGCCGGGGCAGCGGGAGTCGCCGCCGCTGTGCTCCATGCAGTGCGTCGGGGCCGGCGGCGGCGGTGCGGGCGGGTGCAGGGTGCGCCAGCTTCCGGAGGCGGCGACCGCACCGGCGGGCACGAGCAGCACGGCGAGGACCACGAAGACGCCGAACGTCCTGCGCATCCGGGCCGCCCGCGCGAGGACGGCCAGCAGCACCGGGCCGACGGCGAGCACGGCCGCGAGCCACAGTCCCGCCCGCGCGCTCTCCGCGGCGTGACCGGACATCGCCTGGCTGTCGCCGTCGTACGAATCGGCCCACTGGCTCATCCCGATCGAGAGCAGCCACCCGCCCATGGCGCAGATCGCCATGGACCAGCCGAAAATCGCCAAGCCGACCACGACGGGCAGAATCGACGCGCGGCGTGTCAGCACTTCGGGGGTTGGACTCACGCCGCCAACCTAGCCCACACCGTAAAACAATGACATCTGACGATGTTGCCGGATTTGCCGCGCATCAATGCTCTGTACAGTGATGATCGCGTGGCGGCACCGGACGGGCATACTCGCCGGTGACCCCGGAAGGGACGGGCGCTTGTGGAATCGACGACCGGCCATCGGCCGCCGGACGCGGCACCGGTCCCGGTGACGAGGCGCGGGCCGTGGCTCGCTGCTCGACTGGCAACGATCGCGCTCGTGGTGTCGGCGATCGCCGGTGTGCTGCGCGCGATCGTCGCGATCGGCCACTACGAGCACCGGATCGACGTGGTGGCGCACGGCAACACCGACCCGGTGCTGCCCGCCTTGATGGCGTACGAACTCCTCGACCGCGTGCTGCCTCGCGGCATGGCGAGCACCGCGGGCGAACAGTTGTCGCTGCTCGCGTCGCTCGTCGCGGCGGCCACCTTCATCGTCTGGCTGCACCAGGCGCGGCGCGACGCCGGACGCCTGGGCGGCGAGCCGGAGTGGGCTCCCGGGTGGGTGGTCGGCGGGTGGTTCATTCCGGTCGCGAACCTGGTCATCCCCTACCTCGTGGTGCGGGACGTGTGGCGGGCCGGCGGCCCGCTCGCGCCGCGCGCCCCGGTGAGCCGGTGGTGGGCGAGCGTGCTCGTCACGGTGCTGCTCAACGGACTCATCCGGCTGTACGGCGTGGCGACCTCGGATGGCGGCGTGTCGGCGAAGACGGCCCTGGACATGCGGGCGGTGGCCTATCCCCTGTGGGCGGCCGGGGCGGTGATGGCCGTCCTCACGGCCTACCTCGCCGTACGGGTGATCCGGCGGATCACCGAGGCTCCAACGGCACCGTAGTCGCTGCCGGGCAAGGCTCACCGGCCTGTCGGCGTCACGGCACGGCAGCAGCCGTGGCTAGTCTGCGCCGGCTTTGGGGCCGAGGTCCTTCTCGGCGATCACGCTCTGGCGGCGGTTGCGCAGCCGCAGCGCACCGGCCACCGCGGCCGCCGTGGCGCCCGCGAGCGCGGTGAAGACCGCCAGGCGGGTGCCGGTCGACATCCCGTTGCCCTGCGTACCGCTTCCTGGCATCGCGCACCCCCTGTTCCTGCAGCATAGGCCCGGACCCGGTGTTCAGCTTGTTATGGTCAAAAGCAACATAACGGACCCTCCCGGCCCGTCAGCGAGGCTGCCGCCCCACAGCGGGGCGCAAGAACGGGGGAGCGCGCCATGACGCAGGACGCTCAACGCCGCGTTGCCGTCGTCACCGGCGGGTCGCGCGGCATCGGTCTGGAATCGGCACGCCTGCTCGCCGGCAACGGTCTCGCCGTCGTCGTCTGCTCGCGCAACCAGGGCGAGGCCGACGCGGCGGCCAAGGAGATCACGGCCGTCGGCGGGACGGCGCTCGGCACGCGCGCCGACGTCTCCGACGAGGACTCGGTCGTGGCGCTGTTCGACCTGGCCGAGTCGACGTACGGCGGGATCGACGTGGTCGTGCATGCCGCGGCCCACGCCGGCCTCGGGCGCACCACGACGGTCGCCGAGTTGGACCTGGCGGTCCTCGACGAGCTGTACCGCACCAACATCCGGGGCACGTTCATGGTGGCGCAGCAGGCCGCCCGCCGCATGCGCGACGGCGGCGCGATCATCACGTTCTCCACCGCGGTGGTTCAGCTGGCCATGCCGGGTTACGCGGCCTACAGCGCCAGCAAGGGCGCGATCGAGGCGTTCACGCTGATCCTGGCGCGGGAGATGGGCGGCCGGGACATCACCGTCAACGCGGTGGCCCCCGGTCCCACGGCGACGGAGCTGTTCCTGGAGGGCAAGGACGACGCCACCCTCGCCGGGCTGGCCGCCCGGGCGCCGATGAACCGGCTCGGCACACCGGCGGAGATCGCCGAGGTTGTCGCCTTCCTGGCCGGTCCGGCCGGGCACTGGGTCAACGGCCAGGTCATCCAGGTCAACGGCGGCGTCCTCTGACTGTCCCCACGGTGACGTCGCCGCGGACCGCGGTGTCACCCGGGCCGTAGCCGATCCCGATGTCGAAAGGATTCACCGTTTCCTGCCCTTCGGGGTAGCGCCTCGACGGCCCGGGGGTCCCGGCCAAGTGGATCATCTGCCGCTGGCATACTGAGCGCGAACGGACGCGATGCTCCTGTCGCGGCGGGAAGGGCGGATCATGATCGCCAAGAGGTGGCCGACGTCGGCTCCCTCCCTACCCGGAGCCGGGCGATGAGCCGGGTCGCGTTCCTCAACGTCGGCATGCACGGCCACGTCAACCCGACATTGCCGCTCGTGGCTGAGCTCGTCCGCCGCGGCCACAGCGTCACCTACCACACCACGCCCGCCTTCGCCGAACAGATCGCGGCCACCGGCGCGCGAGTGTTCCTCTACTCGGGTGACGAGCCGCCACTGGCCGGTCCGCCGACGGCGATCACCCTGATGGAGCAGCTCGCGCGGAACGCGGTGCAGGTGCTGCCCGGTGTGCTCACCGATCTGCGCGCCGCCCGGCCCGATCTGATCGTGCACGACTCCGCCTGCCTGTGGGGCCCGGTGGCCGCCCGGGAGCTCGGCGTGTCCGCCGCGTCATCGTTCACCACGTTCGCCTTCAACCGGCACGTGCCC
Source organism: Catellatospora sp. NPDC049133 (assembly GCF_040648455.1). NCBI lineage: Bacteria > Bacillati > Actinomycetota > Actinomycetes > Micromonosporales > Micromonosporaceae > Catellatospora > Catellatospora sp. NPDC049133. Next base: position 114,231 of record NZ_JBEZDT010000021.1, on the reverse strand, counting down.
AGTCCCACCCGCGCCTCCTGGGGGCTGCTCGGCGCGGCGCTGGCCATGCCCCGCAGCGCCTGGGGTTATCTGCGGGCGCGCCGGGAACTGCGCCGCAGGTACGACATGCGCGGCGTGCCGCTGATCGACCTCGCGGACATCCGCCAGCCGCTCAACCTGGTGTACACCTCACCGGCGTTCCATCCCGACGCCGACAGCTTCGACGAGTCCTTCCGGTTCGTCGGTCCGAGCATCGGCTCCCGCCCGGCCGACACGTCGTTCCCGACCGACGGGCTGCGGGACCCCGTGCTGTACGTCTCGATGGGCACGGTGTTCGACGCCGGCCCGCGGCAGCTGCGGGTCTTCGCCGACGCGCTCGCCCCGCTGGGCGGCACCGTGGTCGTCGCCACCGGGCACACCGACCCGGCCGAACTCGGGCCGCTGCCGGACAATGTGCTGGCCCGCAGGGCCGTGCCGCAACTGGAGGTGCTGGCCCGGGCGGCGGTGTTCGTCACCCACGGCGGGGTCAACAGCGTCAACGAAGCCCTGCACGCCGGAGTGCCGATGCTGGTGATCCCGCAGGGCGCCGACCAGACGCTGGTGGCCCGCCGCATCGCCGAGCTGGGCGCAGGCCTGGAGATCCGCACCGAGGCCGCCGACGTCGAGACCGTGCGGGCCCTCGGCCGGCGCCTGCTCGGCGAGCCCTCGTTCCAGGCCGCCGTGGCCACCCTGCAGGCCGCCCAACGGCACGCGAGCGGTGCTCCGCGCGCCGCCGACGAACTTGAGGGCTACCTCCGGCAGACCGGCGTCACCGAGCCGAGCGCCGCCGCACCGCGCCGCAAGGCCGACCGGTGACGCTCTTCGTCGCCGTCCTGCTGCTGCTCGCGGGCCTGTCCGAGGCCATCGGCCGACTGCTTCCCCTGGTGGCGCGCCTGTCCGGGGTGTCGCACACGCGGGCGATCTGGCTGGTGGTGGCCGGCGCGTTCGTCGACGCCGCGGTGTTCGCGCTCTGGCCGCTGTGCGCGTGGACCCTCGCCGAGCTGGTGCTGCCCACCTCGACGACCGACCAGGGCGTGCTGCGCTGGACGCCGGCCCTGGTCGCGCCGCTGCTGCTCGCTGCGATCCTGGCGTTCCCGCTGCTCGGGCCGCTGCTGCACCTGCTGCTGATGGTGGGCGTGGGAGCCGGGCTCGCCACCGCGCTCGTGCCGGTGGCCGGGATCGGCTGGTGGGAGGCTGCCGGGTGCGTGGCGGTCGCGGGAGCCGGCCTCGGCATCACCGTCGAGGGCGTACGCCGGATCGTCGCGAAGCTCAACCGGACCAGACTGCCGGAGCCGCTGCGATGATCGAGTTCGCGCTCCTGCTGCTGCTGTTCGGGATCGGACCGGTGCTGCTCGCCGAAGCCCTGCTGTCCCGCTACGAGCTGCTGGCCTACACGGCAGGCTGGCGGGCCCCCGGCGTCGAACTTCCCCCGCGGGTGCCCTACGCGCGAGGTGCGGAGGTGGACCGCCCCCCGGCCGCCTACCTGGTCTACCTGGACGGCATCGGCAAACGCCGCTTCCAGGACACCCGCGACGGCGGCCAGCTGGTCAAAGCCCTGCTGGCCAGGGCGCCGGAGCTGCGGGTGCTGGGCCACGTTCAGCCCTACTCGCCGCTGGCCTACCCGCTGGCCAACCGGCCGCTGTGGATCTGGCTGCGCCGCCGGGCCGGGCTGGTGCTTTTCCTGCACAACGTGATGCAGATCTTCGTCGCCGCCGACCACCGCTACCGTCCGCTGTACAACCGCGCCGTAGGCTCGCAGATCGCCACCCAGCTGCGGCTGGCCGGCTACCAGCCCGGCAGCGGCATCCCCGTGGTGCTGCTCAGCTACAGCGGCGGAGCCCAGGTGGCCACCGGCGCGGTAGGCGAGCTGTGGTCCGAGCTGCGCTGCCCGCTGTCGCTGATCACCCTCGGCGGGTTCTACAACGGAGCCAACGACCTCAGCCACGCCCAGCACCTTGACCGGCTCACCGCCGCGAGTGACTGGATCGAGCGGGCCGGTATCTGGATCTTCCCGCAGCGGTGGCCGGTGTTCCGGTGGAGCGGCTGGAACCGGGCCGTCCGCGCCGGGAAGATCACGGTGCACTGGCTGGACCCGGCCACCCACGTCGGTCCGCGCAGCTACATCAGCCCGCAGGCCAAGCTGCCCGACGGCCGCAGCCACCTCGACCGCACCGCCGACACCGTGATCGCGCTGATCCGGGACCGTGTCGCCGCCACCCCGGCACCCGACGGTCCGCCCGCCTGATCGAGCGGGCTCATGAGACGTGCTGGTCGCCGCTGTCGCGCAGGCGGGCCCGCTCCTGCTCGATGATCCGGCGTTCGGCTGCGGCGCGGGTGCCGTCGTGCTGGGTCACGTCGACGGCTCCCGCGTTGTCGTCCTTGGACGCGCTGGGCCGGGCGTACTCGTCGAACAGCGCCGCCTTGCCCGCGACCAGCTCACGCACGCTGGTGTCGACGGTGTCCTCGGCGATCAGCCGGAAGACCTGCACCGGCCGGACCTGGCCCATCCGGTGGCAGCGCGCGATCGCCTGCTCCTCGATGCTCGGCTTCCACTGCGGCTCGACCAGGACGACCACGGAGGCGGTCTGCAAATTCAACCCGACCCCGCCGACCTCGATCTGGCTGACCAGCACGGCCGGTCGGCGGCTCGCGGTGAACGCGTCGACGACCTGCTGGCGCTGCAGCGGCGGGGTCGATCCGGACAGCGGCCCGTGCGCCCGCTTGCCCAGCGCGTCCGCGACCGCGTCGAGCACGTCGCGGAAGTACGAGAACACGACGACCTTGTGCCCCTCGGCCATCGCCTCGGCCGCGATCTCGCGGATGTGGTCGAGCTTGGTCGAGGTCCGCGCCGGGTCCCCGAAGGTGGCCCGGCGCATGGTCATGAACTTCCCCTCCCAGACGGTCTTGCGGTACGCGGCGGCCTCCTCCGGCGACAGGGTCACCGGCTGCACGTTCTCGATCCGGTCGGGCAGCTCGGCGAGCACGTCGGACTGGTTGCGCCGCAGGTACGCCGGGGCGATGGCGCGGCGGAACGCCTCGGCCGACGGCGCCGCGGCGGCCTGCCGGGCGACCTCGGGGTTGACGTGCTCGGTGAGCACGCCGAACTCGGTGACCCGGTTCTCCAGCGGGGTGCCGGTCAGCAGCGCGACGCGTTCGGCCCGCTCGATGAGGCGGCGGCTCTGCAGGGTGCGTTTGGCGTCCGGGTTCTTGATGTAGTGGGCCTCGTCGAAGGCGGCCATGGCGACGTCGACCCCGTCGAGGTCGAGCCGGTCGAGGGCGGTGTAGGTGGTCACCCCGATGCCGCCGTTGGCGCGCCAGGCGGCGGTGCCCCGGGCGGCGTCGCCCCCGTACAGCAGGCGAGGGGTCAGCCGGCAGTGCCGCTTGATCTCGTGCATCCAGTTGGCGGCCAGGCTCGGCGGGCACACGACCAGGAAATGGCGCCGACCGTGGGCGGCCAGGTGGCACATGGCCGCGAGGGTCTCGACGGTTTTGCCCAGGCCCATCTCATCGCCGATGATCACCCGGCGTTGCGCGATCATGAACCGGGCGCCGAAGGACTGGTAACCGCGCAACGTGGAGACCAGCAGGCTCGTGTCCAGGCGCACCTCGTCGACCCGGGCGGCGTCGTCGGGCGACAGCCGGCCAGCCGGGCCCTGCTCACCGGCCTGCTCACCGGTGGCCTCGGCCAGCAGGGTCAGGTAGGTCGCGGCGTCGGCCTTGTACCTCTGCCACAGCTGCTTCTCGGTGGGTTCGGCGGCCAGGGCGGCCGCGGCCGCGAGCACCCTGGTGCGGGCCGTGGTCAGGCGTGGCGAGCGCAGCGCCGCCTCCAGCGCTGCCAGCGCCGCGAGATCGTCCTGGCGGCCCTGGCGGCCGCGGAACAGGCTGCGCCAGCGGCTGTTGGCGCGCCGCGCGCCGTCGATGCTGCCGGCGACGGCGTCTTCCAGGTCGCCGGCCCGGCCCAGCGCGGGCCGTACCCGCTTGCGGAAGACCGCCAGCCGGTGCAGCGCGCGCAGCAGGTGGGTGTCCGCCGGGGAGCGCCGGTCGGGGTCGGGGCGCAGCACCGTGTCGGCCTCGACGCTCTCGGCAAGGGCGGCGATGGCGTCTTCGAGCTGGGTGACCGTGGTCGGCCCGATGCCTGGGTACTCGTGGAGCCGGTGCCGGTTCGCCATGAGCTGGCCGACGGTGGTGATCCCGGCTGCCCGCAGCGCTCCCAGGCGCAGGCGGCCGCCTGCCGCCTCCCGTAACTGGCCGAGGTCGGCCTGCTGCAGGCGCTCGTCGAGCGACTGCTTGCGGTTGCCGGTCGCGAGCCCGCGGATCTCGGCGACGAGGTGCTGCTCGGCGTCGAGCACGGTCCGGGCGGCCCGCTGCGCGTGCGTGGCGTCGGTGACCAGGGCACGCGCCTCGGAGCTGCGGGCGGCGACCATGGTTACCTCGTTTCGCGCTCGCCGTGCCGCGTGGGCACGGATGACGTATTCCTGAGTCCGCGTGGGCCGGCCGGGGAGCCGTCCCGCATCCCCATGCCCACCGTGCCGGGCCGTCACGCCCCCTCGCGCCCCAAGGGCACCCGGAGCAGCGGCAGCGGGCGTCCGGTGCGGACGATCCATGCCTCGAACGCGTTGAGCGTGAGCAGGACGGCGACCAGCAGCACCGCCGTCACCATGATCGGGAGCTGGATGGCGGCCGCGGCAACCGCGCAGCAGGCCACGGCGGCGGCGACGCGCTGCACCGTCGCCGCGCCGAACATGCGCCAGCGGGCGTAGCAGAAGCCCCACAGGTACAGCGCGACGCCGGGTGCCAGCAGCACCTCGGGCAGGCTGTGCGGCACGTCCAGGGGATGGGCGAGCAGCTTCTTCAGGCCGACCGCCACCAGCACGATCGCGACGACATAACCGAGGTGGGCGTAGCTGAACACGTCGGTGACGATGCGCGACTGCGCGGGGGTGTGCTCCAGGCTGTGCCGCACCGCGGGCGCGCCGAAGTGGAAGTACGTCCACCACAGCAGCACGATCAGGGTGAACGCGAGCAGCATCGCGGCCAGTTCCGGCGTGCCGAGCCGGCCCGCGGCGGCCTGGTTGCCGGTGGCGACCACGGTCTCGCCGAGCGCGATGATCAGCACCAGCCCGAACCGCTCGGGCAGGTGCGCGGTCTCGTACCGCATGCCGCTCAGGCGGCCGCGCAGCAGTCGCGGGCTGCTCAGTTCGATCAGCGCGGCCGCCACCCAGAGCACGGTCTGCCATGTCCCGCCGAGTATCGCGCCGGCCAGGTACAGCGGGGCGCTGACGAACAGCGCGACCGCGAACGGCTCCAGGCCGGGCCGGAACTGTCCCGCCAGTCCACTACGGACCGCCCACAGCACCAGGCGCAGCACGGCGTAGGCAAGGGCGAACAGGACGGCGTGCCCGCCGTACGCCTGCCCGATCGCGACCGACATCAGCAGGCCGCAACCGGCCGCGCCGAACAGCACCATCCGGCCCGCGGCCCGGTCGACGCGGCTGCCGGCGAGGTTCGCCGCCAGCGTGGTGCCGACCCAGCCCCACCACAGCGGCAGGAACAGCAGCACCGTGCGGGCCGCTTCGCCGGTGGTGTGGGCACCGGCGAGCGTCGAGGTGATCTGCGTGATCGCGAATACCCAGATCAGGTCGAAGAACAACTCGGCCCAGGCGACGCGCTGCTCCTCGTGGTGGGCTGGCGGCGGGGCGGCGGTGTCGGCGTCTGCGGTGAGCGGCGGGGGGTTCACGCGGCAAAGCTATGGGGTCCGCGCCCCGCACGACAAGTTCATACTCGCCCACAAGGGACGCGGTGCGACGATGGCGAACACGGTGCAGGGGGCGTCCGGCCGCCGCCCTGCACCGTCGCCGGGACCAGGCCGTCGGCATGCTCAGGAAACCCGGTCCGCGTTTGATCAGCGCACCGGCGGTGACCAGCCGCTGGATCTCCGAGGTGCCCTCCGGCAGGACCGTCTCCGAGATGCCCCACGGTGGTGTCGGGCAGTCCGGCTACGGCAGTGACCTGGCCATCGCGGGGCTGCTCGAATACACGCCGGTCAAGCACCCGATGAGCGCGCTGCGGTGGTAGCGCGGATGATGCCGTGCAGCGCGGCGACGGCCGGCTCATCGGCCCGGCCGGGCGGCGCGCCGGGTGATATCTCCGGCACAATGATGCTCGCCGACTCGGGATCGGGGAGTGATGCTGGAGTCCGTCGGGCTGACACCACAGGCCGAACGCGTCTACGCCGCCATGGTCCGGCGTCCGGTGTCCCGCGACGCGGCGCTGGCCGACGAGTTGGAGCTGTCCGCAACCGAGGTACGGGACGCGGTGCACCTGCTCACCGAGCGGGCACTGGTCGTCCCGGCGGGCGACGGCGGATGGCGCGCGGTCGGTCCGCAGGCGGCGCTCGGCGCGCTGCTGGCCGAGCAGGAGGCGGAGCTGGCCACCCGGCACCGGCGGCTGGAGACCGTCCGGGCCTGGGTCGCCGCGCTGGAGGCCGAGCACGATCTGAGCCGTCCCCGCGACGAACTGGTGCGGTTGGAGGGCACGGCTGCGGTCCGGGAGCGGCTCATCGGGGCGGCCAAAGCGATGCGGCAAGAGTGTCTGAGCTTTACCGTCGGCCGGGAGCTGACGCCCGAGGCCGTCGAGTCGGGGAAGATCCACAACCTGGACGCGCTGCGGCGCGGCATCAGCCTGCGCAACGTCTACCAGGAGAACGTCCGCCACGATCCGGTCAGCCTGGCGTTCGCCAAGTGGATGGCGTCGCACGGCGGACGCAGCCGGACCGTGCCCAGCGTGCCGTTCCGGATGGTGATCATGGACCAGGCGGTCGCGTACCTCTCCCTGAATCCGCAGGACTCTCGCGAAGGCGCTCTGGAGATTCGCAGCCCGGTCGTGGTCGACGCGCTCCGCGTGCTCTTCGAGCAGGGGTGGGAGAGCGGCACACCGTTCGGCGAGCCGCCGAAGGTGGACGAGGCCGGTCTGAGCGCGCAGGACCAGGCACTCCTGCGGCTGCTGGACGCCGGGCACACCGACGAGTCGGCGGGCCGCAAGCTGGGCCTCTCCGCGCGTACCGTGCGGCGGGTCATCGCCGAACTCACCGACCGGATGGGCGTCGAGAGCCGCTTCCAGGCCGGTGCGGAGGCGGTCCGCCGCGGCTGGCTCTAGCCGGTCGGCCGGCGGCGTGCGACGAGCACGGCCCCGGACAGCAAGACCAGCGGCCCGACCCTGCGGTCCCGCACCGGCTCCACCAGCACCGGGTCGCCCACGCTGATCGACACGTCGATCTCCCTTCCGAGAACGGTTGTGACGCAGTCTGCGTGGCGGGCGGCGGGTGGGTCAGCGGTCCGGGACGTCCGGAAACGGCCAGGCCGGTTGCGGCCAGCCGCGCAGTCGTGACCGGACCGGGGTGATCGTGCCAGAGTGCGTGCGACGCCGATGACGACTCAGAAAGGTGAACGGGCCATGCCGATCCAGCGCCGCCGGATACTCGCCGGGGTGCTCGCCGCGACCCTCGTGCTCGGCTGCGGTCTCCCCGCCGACGACGGCCCCGGTGACGCCGAGATCCTGGCCGCCGGGACCGCCGAACTCGATGCGGTGAAACTGCCGGAGCACGAATGGGCGCAGCATGCCCGATCCGCCAAGCGCGACAAGACGCGGCTGGTCTGGCTGCGCTGGTACACCGTGCCGCTCACCCGGGCCGAGACGGTCGACCTCGTCGACCGGCTGTTCACGGCGGCCGGGTGGGCCCGCAGCGACGACTGCATGGGTCCCGGGGGCGAGAAGTGCTTCACCTACGACAGGAACGGCTTCCACGTGTTCCCCAGCATCACCGACAGCGTCTGTGTCGGCGGCGGCGCCGGTTGCGCGGATCTGCACCTGAGCATGCGCCGGGCGTGAGTCTCCGGGTGGTGGGAGCGCCACGGGGGCGCTCCCGTCACCCGGCCCGACCCGTGACGACTCGGAAGCAGTCCCGCGAGCATCGCGGCGGCAGCGGCGCAGGAGCCTCGTGGTCAGGCCGAATCAAGATTGCCGCGATCACCGCGCCGACTACCATCAGGCGGCATGACATCAGCGAGTGAGCCGGTTCGGGCTGCGGTGCGGCGGGGCGACCTCGACTGGCTGTCGACCCGCCTGGCGGTAGAAGACTGCACACCGGCCGTCCTGAAGCTGCTCACCCGTCACGAGGACCCGCTGCTGCGGCATCTCGGCCTGGACCGGCTGGCCGCGCGGATCGCGACCCCGGGCATCGCGGAGTCCGAGCTGGGTGCACTGGCCGGGCTGCTGCCGCCGACCCTGGACGGACTGCCGGAGACGGCGCTGCTCGTGGCCCACCTCCACCAGCGGCTCCGGCGCTACGTCTCCGAGCAGAGCAGGCCGCTCCGACCCGTAGCCCAGGCGCCGGTGAGCGTGCAGATCGCCTGGCTGCGTGCCGAGATCTGCGACAGGCCCGCGACGGTCCGCAGCGAACCGGCGGGCGAGCTGCTCTACCAGTCCGTGGTGGGGATCGCCGCCGCGGACACCGACCGGCTGGATGAGCTGGTCGGCGAGCTGGCCGCCGGCGGTGACCAGGTGCTACGGGACGCGGCGCTGCGGCTGGCCCGCGAAGGGCTGCACAGCGTGCTGCTGGCCCCGGCCCGCGCCCGCGAGCACGTCGGCAGGCTGCTCGCATCCGACGATGTGTCCGCTGCCGCGCTGCGGGAGCTGGCCGAGCCGTGGGCAGCGCTCGCCCCGTTGCGCCGGGAGCGGCTCCGACCGCTCCTCGTCGCCGTTCCGCCGTCGCCGGGGCCTGCCCCGGCCGGTGCCCGCCAAGGTCAGGCGGTCGGTTCGCCGGCACCGTGGCCTGCGGTGATCGATGCCGCGATAGTGGCGGCGGCCCGTCACGGGCATGCCGACCTGCTCCACGACGTCGTCGCGGACGAGGCGATGCCGCCGCAGGCTCGGCAGCAGGCACTACGCGAGCTGGGCACCCTGGCCGGACGCGCGGACATCGGCGATCTCCTGGCGGCCGCCGCCACCGACCCGCTGCTGTTCGGCGGATCCATGGTGGCGTGCCTGCGGGCCATGCACCGGCGGGGCCTCTTCCCGGCCGGTGACGACGCGCCGGGCATCGTGGCCCTCGCTCTCACCGACCACACCGTGTCCGCGGCCGAGGTCGCCACGATCCTGTTCACGTGTCGGCGTGCGGCGTTCGACGCGCTGCTGGTCGCCGACGCCGATGATCCGAGGTGGCCGCGGCGGCTGGCGCTGCTGGTCGAGCTGGCCCGCCAGGGAGGCGGTGACCTGCCGATCGGCGACGCGATCACCGGTGTCCTGCCCGCGACGTCCCGTCCCGAGCCGTTCCTGGCGGCTGTCCAGGCGATGCGCCACACTCCGGCGGAGGACGCGGTCATCGAGGCGCTGCCGCAGGCCCCGGCTGCGGCGTTGCACACGCTGGAGGCGGTCGGCGGCCCTCGGACCGTGGCCGTGCTGCGCGAAGGGCTCGGCCTGACCGGCGGCGACGCCACGGCCGTCGTCCCGCACCTGCGGCCGGTGCGCCGTCGCGCGCTGGAGCTGCTGTGGCACCTCACCGACGATTCCGCCGGGCGGGCCGCGCTCCTGGCCCGCCTCGACCCGCGTGACGTGCCCCGCCGGATCGCCGTCGACCTCGGTGGGCCCGACCAGCGGGAACTGGCTCTGCTGCGGGCGGGCTTCGACCCGGACGACCCGGTGTCGGCGCTGCTCGTGCTGGCCCGTAACGGCGACGCGGGCACCCTGGCCGCCATCGCCGACCTGCTGGCGCGGATCGTGGCGGAACTCGCGGCGTCATGGGAGCCGGGCGGACCGGCCCTCCCCACACGGTCCGACGGGCCTCCACCCGGCGAGCCCGCGGTGCCCGACGAGGTCGTGACCGCGATCCGCGCACTCGGCGGCCGCCTGCACGATCGCGGCAAGCTGCGGCCGTACTGCCTGCGTGAAGTCGGCAGCGCCGCCGAGGCCGGCCACGCGCTCGTCGCGACCATGGCGCTGGACCTGCTGGACCGGCCCGGCCTGTCCTCCGGCGAGCAGGCCGTCCTGCTCGCCCTGCTGTCCCGGGCCCCGTACGCGGGCACCCGGGCCCGGGTGCACCGGCTGCTGCGCCACCGCGACCGCCACGTCCGCAAACACGTGATCGCGGCGCTGGCCGCCGACTCGACCGGCGACGCCGCCGAGGCGCTGTCGGCGAGCCTGCTCGCGCTGACCGCGGCCCGCGACGTGCAGACCGTCCGGCAGGCGCTGCTCGCGCTCGGGCGGATCCGGGCCCGCTGGGCCGCCCCGGCGATCGCGGCGTGCCTGGACCACCCCACCATGAACATCAAGAAGACCGCTGCCGAGGTCCTGGTCCAAGCCGGTGCGCCGGCCGCGGTGCCGAAGCTGCTGTTCTGGCTCGGCCGCCACGACAACCCGGGTCTGCGGGAGACTCTCGTCGCAGCGCTCCAGGCGATCCTCGGCCGCGCTCACGCCGCCACGGTCCTCGCGGCAGCCGAGCAGGCCGACGACGAGCGAACCCGCGGGCTGCTGCTCGGCGGGCTGGACCGGATGCTGTCGGCGCGGGCGGTCGACGCGCTGGTTCGGCAGGGATCACCGGTCGCGCCGACGCTGCTCGCGCTGGTTGCCGCAAGCGAGGTCAGGCTCGGCGAAGGAATCGTCGAGGATTTGGCGGCGCTGTTCACGGCACACGGCATCGCCGCACCGGCCCGTTCGGTCGTGGCCGCGCCCGGCCCGTGGGATGAGGACGTCGACGCGCTGGTACACGATGGCTGGAACGCCGAGACCGCCCTGCGGATCGTGGCCGGACACCACCTGACGCCCGGGAATCCGAGTGCCGGTCAGCTCGCCCGCCTGCGGCCGCTGCTGGCCGACTGGCTTCAGCTGGCCTCCACCGACGTGGCCCCTGCGCCGGCGACGCTTCGGCTCACTCTGCGGCTCTGCCCCGCTCCCTGGTCGGCCGGCGAGGTCAAGACCTTCGCCCAGGCAGTCGGGACCCTGGTCGGCGGTCTGGGTGAAGCCGCCGGTGAGGACAGGGACGGTCTGCTCACGGTGCTGGAAGCGGTAGCGCCGACCCTGCCCGCCGCCCAGGCCCTCGGCGTCGCCGCCCTGCTGCGGACACTCGCTCCCAGTGCGGCCGGGCGGAAGTCGTCGCTGGGGCTGCTGCGCCGCTGCGGCGCGGTGCTGACCCGCGCCGACGTCGAGCACGCCCTCGCCGCGGCCCGGCTCGGCCCGGACCCGTGGCGAGCCGAGACCGCCGTGCTGCGCGACGTTTTCGCCGTCACCGCCACCCGGACGTCCGAAAAGGCCACCGCATGGCGGCTCCGCCTCGAAGCCGTCGTACGCACACCGGACGACCTGCGCGACTTCCGGTCACGAGACGACCTCCGGCTTCCGTCTCACGACCGCCTCGACGCCCTGATCGAGGCCTTTCCCTCAGCGCATCCGGAGGCCCGTGGCGCGATGCTGGACTGGCTGGAGGCACTCCAGCCGATCGGCGCACCGTCCTGGACCCTGGCCGAGCAGTTCCACGGGGCCGCCGGCCGGCCACGGGCCCCGCACGACGGCGACCTCGACCAGCCGCGCTCGGCCGCGTCGCGCGAGCGCCTGCTCGCCATGCTCGACGCTCCCGACGCGGGTCGGCGCACGGCGGCCGCCGCCGCGCTCGGGGACTGGCCCGAACCGGAAACCGTACGCGAGCTGCTGCGCGCGTTCCTGGACGGACGCGTCGACGTCGCGGTCGGCGCGAGCCTCGCGCGGGCGTTGAACGGCATCGACGAAACCGAACTGCGGACGATCGCCGCCCGTGGCGAGGCCGTTCGTGAACGCCTCGCCGGTGTGGCGTACCACCTCGACCCGTCCGACCTGCACCGCCTGCTCCCGCTGCTGCTCGAATGGTGGGCGCACGGTGGATCCGCCACCCGCGCCTCGGTCGCACGTGCGCTGCGCAAGGACGACGAGTACGCCGACACCCTCGCGGACAGTCTCCGCAGCCGCCTGGACGCCGGAGCCTGGGGTTACCTGGACTTGATCGCCGGCCTGCCCCTACTGCGCACCCCAGCACTGTCCGAAGTCCAGCGGCGGCTGCGGGCCGAAGGCCGCGAGGACCTCGCCGACAAGATCACCCTCGTCGACGGCCCGCTGCGGGGGCCTGACGCCGCCGACGGCGATCCCGCCCGGCTCGCGGCCCTCCGTGAGCGACCGCCCACGGACCGCGCCACCCCCGCGCCATCACGCGGTGACCTGCTCGGCCTGATCCGCACCGGTCCCACCGACCAGGTCCGCCGTGCGCTCACGCGCCTCGCGGAGCTGCACGAGGACGACCGCCCGACCGACGACCGGCTCGCCGCTGACCAGGACTCCGAACTGGAGAATCTGCTTGCCGACCTGCTCCACCACCCCGAGCCGAGAATCCGCCTGCACGCGCACCGCATCGCCCGCAAGCTCCTGGACCGCCCGACCTACCTGCGCCACAGCGCGGTCCTGCTCGACGATCCCGAACCCGATGTGGTCCGTGCCGCGGTCAACACCCTCAGCCACGCGGTATACCAGCCGGCCATCCCCGCGATCGTGGGCCTGCTCGTGCACTCCCACACCGGTGTCCGCAGGGCCGCGATCGGCGGTCTCGTCCAGATCGGACCATCGGCGATCCCGGCCCTCAGGCACGCGGCAGGCCGTGCCCGGCCCGACCGGCAGCACCACTACACTGCGGTCCTCGACCAGATCACCGAGCGTACGGCGGACCAGATCACGGCAGTCTGACAGTGGGCGAGGTCAGGTCAGGACCGGCAGGGCCTCCGTGCCGTGCTGGACGAAACCCCGTGCGCCGTAGTGGAAGCTCAGCGGCGTATCAGGGTCGAGGCGCAGACCCGGGCAGGCGTCGAGCAGCGCGGTGAGGGCCGCGGTGACCTCGATGCGGGCCAGCGGAGCCCCGACGCAGTAGTGCGGGCCGATGCCGAAGCCCAGGTGGGCCCCGCCGCGCCGGTCCAGCCGGAACGTCTCGGCGTCGGAGTACACCTGCTCGTCGAAGTGCGCGGCGGCGATGCACAAGTACACCAGGCTGCCCGCGGCCAGGGCCGTCCCGGCGAGTTCGGTGTCGCGCACGACCAGGCGGTAGAGCCCGGCGGTCGGATTGGCCCAGCGGAAGGACTCGTCGATCGCCGCCTCGGCGAGGCCGGGCTCGGCCCGCACCTGCGCCAGCGCGTCCGGGTTGAGCAGCAGCGAGGACACCGTCGCCGACATCATCTGGATGGTGGTCTCGAACCCGCCCAGCAGCAGGCTCACCACCGCGGTCGTCACCGCTTCGAGGGAGTACGCGTCGTCGGCCTCGAACGCCCGGACGATCTCGCCGAGCATGTTGTCGCCACGTTCGCGCGACTCCTGCCGCACCAGCGTGGTCGTGTACTCGCTGAGCCGGTCGTACGCCTGCCGGCCGGCCTCGGCCACCGACTCGGCCATCGGCGGCCCAGCCAGGTGATGATCGCGCGCACCCACGCCAGGCCCTGGTCACCGAGCTCGTCGGGGATGCCGAGCAGGGCGAGGAACACCTCCATCGGATACCGGGCGATGCTCTCCTCGACGAGCTCCGCCTCGGCCTTCGCGGCGAGCGGCCCGAAGCTGCGCCGCGCGATCGGCAGCACGGCCTGGGCGTACTTGGCGCTCGCACTGGCGCTGAAGAAGCGGTTGTGGATGCGCCGCAGCCCGTGGTGCGCCGGCCCGTCGAGCGCGATCATGGCTTCGCTCATCGGGCCCATGCCGTAGAAGCGGGTGCTGAAGGTGTCGGTGTCGCGCAGGGCAGCGCTGACGTCCCGGTGCCGCAGGACCAGCGGCGCGTGCATGAATTCGTCGTACACGATCGGCTCCTGCCGCCCGAGCGCCGCGAGCGTGCGCCCCAGTGCTGCCGGTGAGCTGGATCTTTGCGCGAAGGCGCTTTCCGCGGCCGGGATCATCCATCGATTACAGACGTTGCCCGCGGGAAGTGGACAGCGCAGCGACAGATGCCCGACAGCGACGGTCACCCTACCGGTGGTGACGGCCGGGCAGCCATCGACTCGAACGGGTCGGCCCATGCCGCAGCCGGTGCGGCCGCTGTACCGTGATCGCCTCTTGTCGATTCGGGCACCGCGGGGGAGCAGATGACCAAGGTCGCCATCGTCACCGGAGCCTCGGCGGGCATCGGGGCGGCCACCGCGCAGCGCCTGCACGAGCTGGGCTTCACCGTGTACGCGGTCGCCCGCCGGGTGGACCGGATGGCGCCGCTGGCCGTGCTGGGCATCCACACCGCCGGTGTCGACGTCACCGACGACGCCGCCCTGGTGGCCCTGGTGGACCAGGTAGTAGCGGAGTCGGGCCGGATCGACGTCCTGGTCAACAACGCGGGATACGGCTCGTTCGGCGCGCTGGAGGACGTGCCGCTCGATGAGGCGCGGCGTCAGTTCGAGGTCAACGTCTTCGGCGCGGCCCGGCTGTGCCAGCTGGTCCTGCCTCACCTTCGGGCGCGGGGCGCGGGCCGCATCATCAACGTGTCCTCGGTCGGGGCGCGGCTTTACCAGCCCCTGGGCAGCTGGTACCACTCGACCAAATACGCGCTGGAGGGCCTGAGCGACTGCCTGCGGGTCGAGCTGAGGCCGCTGGGCATCGACGTCGTCGTGATCCAGCCCGGTGGCATCGCGACCGAGTTCCCGCAGGTGGCGGGGGATCGCCTGCTGGCCACGTCCGGCGGCGGACCCTACGGCGAGCAGGCCCGCCGGTACGCCGTGGCGTTGCTGTCGGAGCCGGACCACATCTCGCCGCCCTCGGTCGTCGCGAAGGCGATCGGGCGGGCCGCGACGGTGCGGCGGCCGCGCTCGCGTTACGCGGTCGGGCGGGGCGCGCGGGCCGCCGTGTTCGCCCGCTGGCTGCTGCCGGACCGCGTCTTCGACCGGCTCGTGGTCGCGCTGTTCGCCGCCCTGGGCACGATCGCCGCCCGCCGCGCGCGACCGGCGGTCTCGCCGACGACCGGCAGCTGATCCCGCGGCGGGGAGGCCTGCCCCGGTCGCTATCCGTCCGTCGTGACGACGCCGGTCGACGCCCAGCGGCGCAGCAGGCGCCACTGGATCAGCACCGCCGCCGCGGTCAAGCCCAGCATCAGCGCCGCGACCGCGGCGGCGTAGCCGTACCGCAGGTACTCGAACGCGTCCTGGTAGAGCACCAGCGACAGGTAGGTCGTCGCGTACGGCGGAGGGCCGCCGCCCGTGACGACCAGCGTCGGCACGAACGACGCCTGCAGGCTCATCAGCGTGTCCCGCAGGACCAGCACGGCGAGCACCGGCGCGAGCAGCGGCAGTGTCACCCGGCGCAGCACCTGCCCGGCACCGGCGCCCTCCAGTTCGGCGAGTTCGTACGCCTCGGGCGGCAGCGCCAGCCGGGCCGTGAGCACGATGACGAACGTCTCGCCGATCGTGAACAGGCTCATCAGGACGATCCCGGCGCGGGCGTCCTCGGGGTCGGTCAGCCACTGCGGAGGCAGGGTGCCGAACATGGTCCGCCCGCCCTCACCGCCGAGCAGGAGCAGCTGGTTGACCGGCCCCTGGATCGGGTTGAGCAGCCACAGCCACATCAGCCCGTACGCCAGCTCCGGGACCGCGCCGGGCAGCAGCACCGCCACGCGTGCCGTTCCGGCGGCACGGGCGCGCCGGTGCAGCAGCAGGGCCAGCCCGACCGCGAGGACGAGCCGCAGCGGCACCGAGAGGGCCAGGTAGGACAGCGAGTTGCCGACCGCGGCCCGCACCGCCGGATCCCTGGTCAGCTCGACGAAGTTGGCCAGGCCGACGAACCGCGAGGTCGCGATCAGGTCGCTTTCGGTGAACGCCATCGCCAGCGTCGCCGCGGCGGGCAGCAGCACCAGCACCACCAGGCCGACCAGGTAAGGCATGAGCATCAGCAGCAGTTGGCGGCGGTCGCGGTCCATCACCCGGCCTGCCCGGCTCTGGTGGGCTGCGGGACCCTTTCGCCGGTGGCGGCGTCGAAGGCGTGCAGGTGCTCCTCGGCGACCCCGATGCCGACCCGGTCACCGGGCGCGGGCCGGGCGGCGGCGGGCACCCGGGCGATCAGGGGGTGCCCGCCGACGTTCAGGTGGACCAGCGCGTCCTCGCCGAGCACCTCGACCCGTTCGACGTCGCCCAGCGGGCCCGCCGGCGTGCCGCCGAGTCTCACGTGCTCCGGCCGTACGCCCAGCTCGACGCCGGTTGCCGGCACGCCGGGCAGGCCCAGCGGCCCGTCGCCGGGGAGCAGGTTCATGCCGGGCGCGCCGACGAAGGCGGCGACGTGCCGGGTGCGCGGCCGCCGCCATACCTCGTCGGGGGTGCCGACCTGTTCGAAGAGGCCGGCGCGGAGCACGGCGATCCGGTCGCCGAGCGCCATCGCCTCGGACTGGTCGTGGGTGACGTAGACCGTCGTCGCGCCGAGCCGGTCGTGCACGGCCCGGATCTCGGTGCGCATCCGGATGCGCAGTTCGGCGTCCAGGTTGGCCAGGGGCTCGTCGAGCAGGAACACGTCGGGTTCGCGTACCAGCGCGCGGGCCAGCGCCACCCGCTGCCGCTCGCCGCCCGACAGCTGGTGCGGGCGGCGACCCAGCAGGTCCTGGCAGCCGACGGTCGCCGCGGCCCGTGCCGCGCGGGTCGCGGCGGACCGCCGGTCCGCGCCGCGGATCCGGTGGCCGAACGCGATGTTGTCGGCCACCGTCAGGTGCGGCAGCAGCGAGTGGTTCTGGAACACCATGGACACGTTGCGCTGCCCTGGCCGCAGCGCGGTGACGTCACGTCCGCCGATGGCGACGGTGCCGGTGCTCACCGGGTCGAGCCCGGCGATGGCCCGCAGCAGTGAGGACTTGCCCGCGCCGGACGGGCCGAGCACGACGAGCAGCTCGCCCCGGGGCACGGCGAGGTCGATGCCGCGCAGGGCGGTGATCGCCCCGCGCGACAGGGACACCCCGCGCAGGCTCAGCCCGGCTTTCACCGCGCCGCCGTGCCCCGCTGGAAGACCGGCCGGGTCGCCGCGTCCAGGTCGGCGATCACCTTGTCCAGGGGGTCGCCGTGGAAGAAGGCGTTCTCCAGGACCTTGCCGGTCGCGTCCTCGATCTCCGGCCAGGTCGAGATCGTCGGCACCGGCCGCAGCGCCGGGATCGTGTCCAGGAAGATCTGCGAGCGGGCGGGCGGTGTGCCGGGGGACAGGAACGCGGGCGAGGTCGCCACGGAGATCCGCGACGGCACGGTGCGCCCGGTCCGGGCCATGAGCGCGGCCCCGGGGTCGCTCAGGGCGTATTCGAGGAAGCGCCACGCCGCGTCCTGCCGGCTCGACGCCTTGGTCATGCAGTACGCGTCGCTGTGCAGGATGTTGGCCGGGGAGCGGTACTGCGGCAGCGGGGCGACGTCCCAGTCGAACCCGGTGATCGCCCGGAAGGCGGTGGTGACACGCCGGGACGAGACGAACATGGCCAGCTTGCCGGCCGCGAACCTTGCCTCGTGGTCCTGGGTCTCCACTTCGACGTCCGACGGGACGACGCCGATCTTCGGCAGTTCCAGGAAGTCCTGGATCACCTGCCGCGCCTCGGGCGTGTCCAGGGTGAGCCGGGTCGGCGCGGCCGGGTCGTCGACGATGTCGCCGCCGTTCGACCAGATCAGCGGCGCGAGCCGGATCAGTTCGGGCGTGATGCCCAGCCCGTGCACGGCCGCCGGCACTCCGGCGGTCTCCGGGTCCCCGGCCTTCACGGTCCGGCCGCCCGCGTCGCGGGTCAGCGCCTGCGCGGTGGCGACCAGGTCGTTCCAGTGCCAGCCCGCCACCGGCTCGGCCACCTCGTACTTCTTGAACAGGCTGCGGTTGTAGTAGACGGCGAGGCTGGAGATGTTCTGCGGCAGGCACATCTGCTCGCCGCCCCAGCGGAAAGCCCCCATGGCCTGCGGGTAGAAGTCCTGCTCGTGCAGGCTGCCCGAGGCGGCCAGCCGGGCGGTCAGCGGCGCGAGCGCGCCCTTGACGGCGAACTGGCCGTAGTTGCGGTAGTTGATCAGGAACAGGTCGGGCGCGGCGTTCCCGGCGACCGAAGTGGACACCCTGGTCATCAGGTCCTTGGCGCTGCTCGCCTCGATCAGGTCCACGGTGGCGCCAGGCGTGGCCTTCTCATACTCGGCGGCCAGCGACCGGTACGCGGCGAGCTCGTCGGGGGTGCCCGCGACCAGTAGGGACACGGTGTCGGCAGCAGGATCTGCGTCGGCGCCGCAACCGGCGGTGACCCCGGCGGCGGTGAACATGGTGAGCAGGCTCAGCAGGGCGACTGTTCGCTTCACGAGGCTCCTTCGGGGCCGTAGGAGTGCAGGAACCGGCGCTGGGCGACCCCGAGCACGAGCAGGGTCGGCAGGGTGGTGAGCACGGCGCCGGCGAGGAAGACGGGCTGGTTGTGCGGGTCCATCGCGGCCAGGGCGCGCAGTGCCAGCGGCAGGGTGAAGGCGGCCCGGTCGTAGAGGTAGACCATCGGGTCGAGCAGGTTCGACCAGGTCAGCACGAAGGTGAGTGCGGCCAGCCCGGCGGTGACCGGCTGGACCTGGGGCAGCGCCATCCGCCGCCACGTCTGCATCGGCGTGAGGTCGGCGAGCCGGCACAGGTCGTAGCTGTCGGCGGGGATCGCCCGGAAGGCGAGGAAGTAGATCAGCGGGTAGAGCGGCGAGGTGGCGATCAGCGCGGGCGCGACCAGGGGCACGAGGGTGTCGGTCAGGTGGAGCGTGCGGAACAGCACGAAGCGCGGCAGCAGCAGCGCGGTGGCGGGCACCATCATCGCCAGTACGGACAGCGCGATCACCGTGCTGGTGACGCGGCGGGGGAGCTGGGTCAGCGCGAATCCGGCAAGCGAGGCCACGAGCAGGCTCAGCGGTACGCCGACCGCGGCGACGACCATCGAGTTGACGGCCGCGCGCACCAGGTCGCCGTGGGTGATCGCCTGCTGGTAGGCCGCTATGCCGGGGTCGTCGGGCAACAGCGGCGGCGCGACGACGGGCGGCAGGCCCGGTTCGCGCAGCGAGCCGGTCACCAGCAGCACCAGCGGTGCGGTGAAGAGCGCCGTCACGGCGAGAGCCCCATAGGTTCGGCGGCGGTGGGACGCGTCGCGCACGATGCCGCGACGTCTCGCGGTGAAGGCGTGCCAATCCACCGGTCACCTCTAGAGCTTTAGATGTATAGATGCGTAGCATTGCATGTCTAGCCGGGGTGGGGAATATGAGATCATCACTGGGTTTCAGCGTGACCGTCCTGTTGAGCCTGTCGCTGGCCGCATCCGCAGCCGCGCACGGCCTGCCCGCCGACGTCGTCATCGGACCTGACGTCGCCGCCCTGGAAGCGCTGGAGGGCGCAGCCGGTCCGTCCGGCGCCGACGAGTGGTTCATGGCCCAGCGCCTCGGCCCGCGCCAGACCGGCGACCTCGTCGCGCTGTCGGGGCGCGCCCGTGCCCAGGCCGAACGGATGAACGGCGGTGCGTCCACGTTCGCGGCGCTGCCCGCCTGGCAGTCGATGGGCCCGACCAACCTCGGCGGACGCGTCACCGACCTGGTCGTCGACCCGTCGGTCGCCAACACCGTCTACGCCGCCACCGCCTCGGGCGGGGTCTGGAAGAGCACCGACTCGGGCAGCACGTTCAACTACGCGTGGGACGCGGCCATCACCCAGGCCATCGGTGCGATCGCGATCACCAGCGCGGGCGTCCTCTACGCCGGGACCGGCGAGGCCAACCCCGGCGGCGGCAGCGCCTCCTTCCCCGGCACGGGCGTCTACCGCTCGACCGACCGCGGCGTGACCTGGCAGTCGGTCGGCCTGACCGGCACCAACCGGATCGGCCGCATCGTCATCGACCCCACCAACGAGAACCGCATCCTCGTCGCGGCCACCGGCAACCTGTACGTGCCAGGCGGTGACCGCGGCCTCTACCGCACCACCGACGGCGGCGCGAACTGGACGCGCGTCCTCGCCGGAGCCAACTCCACCACCGGGGCCTCCGACGTCGCCCTCGACCCGGCCGACCCGAACCGGATCTACGTCACGATGTGGGACCACCAGCGGATGCCCGGCAGCCGCCGCTACGGTGGCGTCGGCTCCGGCCTGTTCCGGTCCACCGACGGCGGCGCCAGCTTCACCCGGCTCGCCGGCACCCTGCCCGCGTCCGGCACCAACGTCGGCCGGATGGGCGTCGCCGTCGCCAAGAGCGACGCCAACCGGGTGTACGCCATCGCGGCCAACGCCACCGGCAACTTCCTCGGTTTCTGGACCTCCACCAACCGCGGCGACACCTGGACGCAGATCACCAACACGTCGGCGCTGAACTCGTCGCAGTCCACCTTCGGCTGGTGGTTCTCCCGGATCTTCGTCGACCCGGTGGCACCCCAGCACATCTTCGTGCCCGGCGTGCCGATGCTCGAATCGAGCAACGCCGGCGGCAGCTGGACCAGCAACTCCAGCTCCTTCCACGTCGACCAGCACGCCGTGGCGTTCGACCCGCGGGTCGCCAACCGCGTGTTCTTCGGCAATGACGGCGGCATCTACCGCTCCACCGCGAACGGGTCGCTGAGCGGCAGCTGGACCAAGACCACCCGGCTGGGCAACATGCAGTTCTACACCGTCGCGGTGTCCCAGCAGGACGTCTCGCGCATCAGCGGCGGCCTGCAGGACAACGGCTCAGTCCGGTCCTGGTCGGCGTGGGGTTCCTACTACGGCGGCGACGGCCTGCAGAACCTCATCGACCCCACCAACCACCAGAAGGTGTACGCCTGCTCGCAGAACGGCTCCTGCGGCCGCTCCACCAACGGCGGCAACTCGATGAGCGGATTCGGCTCGACGACCTCCGACCGCCGCGCCTGGCTGACACCGGTGGTGTTCGACCCGTCCAACCCGGCGATCATGTACTACGGCGGCAACCGCCTCAACCGCTCCACCAACTCGGCGCAGAGCTGGACCGCGATCAGCGGTGACCTGAGCCGCGGCAGCAGCGGCAGCACCAGCTACAACACCATCTCGACCATCGCCGTCGCCAAGACCAGCGCCGCGACCATCTACGTCGGCACCGACGACGGCCGCATCTGGGTCACCCGCAACACCGGCAGCACCTGGACCGAGATCGGCACTTCGCTGCCCCAGCGCTGGGTCACCCGGCTCACCGTCGACCCGACCGACGCCAACCTCGTCTACGCCACGTTCTCCGGGTACACCACGGGCGACTCGGCCGCGCACGTCTACCGCACCACCAACGGCGGCACCAGCTGGCAGCAGATCTCCGGCAACCTGCCCAACGCGCCCGTCAACGACCTGGTCCTCGACCCGCAGAACCGCAACGCGCTGTACGTCGGCACCGACGTCGGCGTGTTCACCTCCATCGACGCCGGCGCGACCTGGTCGGCGGCGGGCACCGGCCTGCCCGTGGTGTCGGTCATGGACCTGGCGACTGCCGTCTCCGGCGGCCGCACCCTGATCACGGCAGGCACCTACGGCCTGGGCGTCTACCGGCTCGACGTCGGAGCGCCCGTGCTGTGAGCGGACTCCGCTCGCCTACCCTGCTGGGGCCGAAGACCGGGCTGGACATCCGCTTCTTCACCGCGCACGAGTTGCAGGTCCTCCTGGGTGACCGGTTCACCGCCGTCATGCCTCTGCGGCTGCACAGCACCCGTCGCACCCGGCCCGCCGAGGGCCGGTGGTCGCAGTGGGAGGGCATCTGGCAGCGGGCCGGCCGATGAGGTCCGAGAGTGGGCGGATCACCGGGCCGTGACGCCCGGTGACCCGCCCACGTCTCACCGGGAGTGAACCGCGTGCTCCAGCGGCTGTGGGTGCGCGGGGCGTCCGGCGCCCGACTTCAGGACCGCGGTGGCCGCACCGGTGGTGACCACGACGAGCGCGGCGAGGGCGAGCAGCGTGGCGGCGTCCGGGTGGATCAGTGACTGCCCGCGGCCCGTCTGCCACGCGAGCAGGGCGAGCAGGCCGGTGCAGGCCGCCCCGGCGACGGTCATGAGCCGGGCGCGGACCGCTTCGTCGCGCAGGACCCGGCTGTGCCGGGCGAGCACCTGGAGCAGGAGCGCGGTGAGCAGCAGGGCGTGGACGGCGTGCAGTCCGAAGAAGTGCGGCACGCGGAAGTCGCCGCCGGTGGTGCTCCAGTGGGTGAGGAACATGCCGTTGCCGTCGGGGTCGCCGATGCCGTGGCCCTGGTACATCGTCACGTCGGTGCCGTTGGCGTCGACGACCGTGCGCTCGTGGATGCTGGTGGCCATCCACCAGATCGGCACCAGCATGCCCACGGTCGACAGCAGGATGCCCCAGCGCACGGCCCTGGTGAAGGGCCGGTCCAGGGCGCGCTGGGCCAGCAGCACGCCGGCGATGACCAGCTGGGTGACGAGCAGGCCGGCCACGCCGTAGGTGAACAGCTGGGTCATCGCGATGGTCACCGGGTCGTCGACGTTCGCGTTGAAGTGGCTGAAGGTGCCGCGGGCGGCCTGCACGGCGATGCCCGCGACCTCGACCGTGGCCGCGACGGCGAACACCGTCCCGGCCCACCAGCCGGTCCGGCGGGCCTTGCGCAGCTTGGTCAGCAGCCAGGCGAGTGTCGCGCTGTAGAGGGTGAAGGCGATGCCGAACTTCAGCGGCTTGACCCACACCGACTCGCCCAGCAGCAGCCGGTCGTCGAGCAGTAGGCCGGCGACGGAGACCAGCACGAGCCCGAGCATGAGGGTCACGTTCGCCATGAGGGGCCGGTGCCAGTTGCGCCAGGGGTGGAGCAGGTTCATCAGGTTCTCCCCGTCGTGAGGTTTTCGACAGTTTGAAACGCTACGTTGCGTTCATGATTTCGGCAATCATGGATTGCATCGGAACGCCAATAAAAGCTGGTAGAAGCACGGGAATCGTTGCAATGATGGTGACGCCTAATGCAAACAGTGATTGCAATGAGGTCGAGTGCGGCCGCATACTGGCGGGACGACTGATCGAGGGGGACGAAGGATGCCCGGTGGACGGCTGACGTTGCAGGATCGCCAGCGCATCGCGGCCGGGCTCGCCGAGCGCCTCGGGTACGCTGAGATCGCCCGCACGCTGGAGCGCCCGACCTCGACGATCACCCGCGAGGTGCACCGCAACGGCGGCCCGCTGGCCTACCGCGCCGACCGTGCCCACCGCGCCGGGGAGAGCAGGGCGCGGCGCGCGCCGGCCGCTGGAGCGGCGAAGTCGGCTCCGGTGGCGCAGGCCGCCGCCTACGGGCGCGACGCCGAGGCTGTGCGGGCCTTCGAGGAGCAGCTGACCGAGCTGACCGCGCGCACCGGTCTCACCCGGATGGCGGCCAGGATCCTCGCGCACCTCTACACCACCGACAGCGGCAGCCTCACCGCCGCCGAACTCGTCGCCCATCTCCAGGTCAGCGCGGCGTCGGTATCCAAGGCGGTGGGGGATCTGGAGCAGCAGCAGCTGATCCGCCGCGAACGCGACCCGCGGTCACGCCACGACCGGTATCACATCGACGGCGACGTCTGGTACAAGGCGTGGCTCGCCAGCTCCCGGATGAACACGACCCTGGCGCAGATCACCGGCCAGGGAGCGCGGATCCTGGGACCCGACACCCCGGCGGGCGCGCGCCTGCGCGGCACGAGCGACTTCCTCCAGTACCTGGGCCAGGCGATGCTCGACGCAGCGGAGCAGTGGCGCCGCGACTCCTGACCGGAGTCCGCACGGACTTGTTGCTCAATCGTGACCGAGTTCGAGGATTGACGGCCCGCCGTTCGGGGAAGCGTCAGGCAATCCCGACCATCACAGCGACGTGAGCGAGCGGACACATGACCGAGAAGCTGGAGCTGCGCCTGTACACCTCACCGGTGGGGGTGTACCTGACCGCCCGCGGGCGGCTCGACTCGACCACGGCACACCAGCTGGGAAAGGCGATCGGTGTCGTGCTCGATCGTTTTCCCACCGACCAGCTCACCGTGGACTGCGCCGGCCTCGACGCGATCGACGCCGCGGGGATCAGCGTGCTGATGCTCTTCCGGACCAGTGCGCTGCGGCTGGGCGTGCACCTGACGGTCGCCGACCCGCCGCCGCACATCCGTGCCGCCATCGAGGCGCTGCGCGCCGAACAGCTGCTCGCGACCACCCCGCGCGACCCGGACGGGGTGAGCCCGTGGCATCAGCCCGAGCGCGGCCGCTCCAGGGCGCTGCGGTACCACTGCCTGCACCCGTCCACGGCCGCACGGCGTCCACGTCGCCCGCGATGAACGGTCAGCTGAACTTCGTCGTGGGCCGTTTCTGCAGCACGCCGTCCACGTAGAGGTCCACCTTCTCGTTGTAGAAGGAGACCAGCCCTTCGATCTTCCGGCTCTCGTGCAGCGGCGTGCGGTACGACCACACGAGGTCGTCGTGCACCGTGTCGCCCGTCCGCACCGACCAGTACTCGGCCTGGCCCTTGTACGGGCAGTGGCTGACCGTGTCGGTGGGCTTGAGCAGATCGAGCCGTACGTCGGTCTTCGGCAGGTAGAAGCGCGCCGGCAGGCCGGTCTCGAACAGGATCATCGGGCGGTGCGACTCGGCCACCGTCACCCCGTCGACCTCGACCCGTACGTGGCGCGAGCTGGCCAGGATGTCGACCCGGGTGTGCGGGTCGCGGGGATGGGTGTAAACCTCCTCGTCCTCCTCGAACCAGGCGTCCATGGCCCCCCACTCGAACCGCACCAGCCCCCGTAGCCCCGTGGTCGGCGAGTTCTCGTAGCGCACCGCCGCGTCCTCGGCCGTGCGGTCGCCGACCTGCACCGTGTACAGGTCGCCCTCGCCCATGCCCGTCGTCGCCGTGCGGCCGGTCGGTTTGAGCAGCTCGCTGTGCACGTCCTCGACGGGCAGGTAGTAGGCCGGGTAGTACGGCACCTCCCAGACGAGCACCGGTCTGCTCGTGTCGGCCACGACCTGGCCGTTGAAGTACGCGCGTACGCGCTTGGCGCCGTGCTCGATCCGGGTGCGGGTGCCCGTGCCGGTCGAAATGCTCATACACCGATCAACGATGCGGTCCCCGGGTCACATTCCGCCGCCGCGGGCGTGCTGCTGCTGTTCCTGTTCTTCCGGTGGGTAC
>NZ_JBEZDT010000021.1:79484-89110 GCF_040648455.1 Catellatospora sp. NPDC049133 | reverse complement strand
CCCTACTCTGTGGGGGGCCCCGGTCACACTCCCCCCCCCGGGGGGGGGGGGCGCCCCGCCCCCCCCCCCCCCGCCGCTGTTCAGCCGATGGCCGCGCCGAACCAGCGCGGCAACTGCTCCAGCAGCTCCTGCTGGTCGTCGCCGACCCAGGCGACGTGGCCGTCCGGCCGCAGGAGCACGGCGGGCACGTCGAGTTCTTCGCTGACGTCGACGACGTGGTCGACCAGATCCGCCCAGCCGTCGACCGACAGCCGGCCGGTCTGGTCGAGCAGCAGCCCGCGGCCCGCGTGCATCAGCCCGTACAGCCGCCCGCGCTTCAGCTCGACGTCGCGCAGCCGCCGGCCGAGCAGCTCGTGGCCGCCGCCGAAGTCGTAGCGGATCCCGATCCCGGTGATCTTCTCGATCAGGTGCCGGTTCACCTGCTCGAAGTCCATCAGCTCCGACATCAGCCGGCGCACCGCCTGCGGGCCCGGCTCGGTGGACATGAGCGTCATCTGCGCCCGGGTGTTGTTCAGCACGTCGGCCGCCACCGGGTGCCGTTCGGTGTGGTAGCTGTCCAGCAGTCCCTCCGGCGCCCAGCCGTTCACCTCGGCGGCCAGCTTCCAGCCGAGGTTGAACGCGTCCTGGACGCCCAGGTTGAGGCCCTGCCCGCCGGTCGGCGGGTGGATGTGCGCCGCGTCGCCGGCCAGCAGCACCCGGCCGACCTGGTAGCGCTCGGCCTGCCGGGTCGCGTCGCCGAACCGGGACAGCCAGCGCGGCGAGTGCACGCCGAAGTCGGTGCCGGCGATCGCCCGCAGCTGCTGCCGGAACTCGTCCAGTGTCGGGGCCGTCGTACGGTCCTCGGCCACGCCCTCGGCGGGCACCACGACCCGGTACACCCCGTCGCCCATCGGGCCGAGGCCGAACCGCTTCTGGGTCTGGCGGACCTCGGCGACCACGGCGGCCACCTCGTCCGCCGGCATGGTCGCCGCCATCTCGCCG
This sequence comes from Catellatospora sp. NPDC049133, assembly GCF_040648455.1. Taxonomy (NCBI): domain Bacteria; kingdom Bacillati; phylum Actinomycetota; class Actinomycetes; order Micromonosporales; family Micromonosporaceae; genus Catellatospora; species Catellatospora sp. NPDC049133. Next base: position 88,129 of record NZ_JBEZDT010000021.1, on the reverse strand, counting down.
AGCAGCGTCTCGGCCGTGGCGGGCTCGCCGGGGAAGCCGACGCCGAGCAGCCTGCGCACCGTGCTGCGGCCGCCGTCGCAGCCGACGAGGTAGCGCGAGCGCAGCCGCGTGCCGTCGGCCAGCTCGACGGTCACCCCGCGGTCGTCCTGGCTCAGCCCGGTCAGCTCGCTGCCGCGCCGGATCTGCGCGCCGAGTTCGGCGGCGCGTTCGGCCAGCAGGCGGTCGGTGGTGGGCTGCGGGATGCCCAGGACGTAGCCGTGCGCGGTGTCCAGCCGCTCCGGGGAGGGCTTGTCGATCCCGGCGAAGAAGCTGCCGAGCGGATACTTCTTGCCCTGTTCGAGGAACCGGTCCAGCAGCCCGCGCTGGTCCATGACCTCGATGCTGCGCACGTGCAGGCCCAGCGCGCGCACGTAGGCGGCCGGTTCGGTCTCCTTCTCCAGCACGAGCACCTGCACGCCGTGCAGCCGCAGCTCGCAGGCCAGCATCAGGCCGGTGGGCCCCGCCCCGGCGACGATCACGTCGATCATGAATTCCCCCTGACCGCACCGCGCGCCGCAGCAAGTGATGAAAGCGCGCGTACTTCGCGAATACCTGATTTCCGCAGGTTCTGGTGTCGGCTGGAGATTCTGCTGCATGACGGGGGTCTTGCCGCAAGACCGGGGGTGCGGTATACGTTAATAGTGGCAGGGAGAGTGTTCTTCTTGCCTTTTCTGTTGCCGGGGAGCAGCGCTCAGTCGTCGAGGCCCTGCTCGATGGCGTAGCGGACCAGCTCCACCCGGTTGTGCAGCTGCAGCTTGCCCAGCGTGTTCTGCACGTGGTTCTGCACCGTGCGGTGCGACAGGGTGAGCCGCTCGGCGATCTGCCGGTAGGTCAACCCCTTGGCGACCAGGCGCAGCACCTCGGTCTCCCGCTCACTGAGCCGCGGCGCGTCCGGGCCGTCCCCGGGCGCGGCCGCGAGCCTGCGGTACTCGCCCAGCACCAGGCCGGCGAGCCCGGCCGTGAACACCGCGTCGCCCTCGGCGGTGCGCCGCACCGCGTCCAGGAACTCCTCCCGCGCGGCCGACTTCACCAGGTAACCCGCCGCGCCGGCCTTGACGGCGTCGAGCACGTCCTGCTGCTCGCCGCTGGCCGACAGCACCAGCACCCGCACCTGCGGCAGGGCCGCGACCAGGCCGCGGATGACCTCCACCCCGGACAGGTCCGGCAGCTGCAGATCCAGCACGACGACGTCGGGGCGCACCGACGGGCCGATGCGCACCGCCTGCCCGCCCTCGCCGACCGCGGCCACCACCGTGTACCCGGCGTCGGTCAGGTCACGGGCCACGCCGTCACGCCACATCGGATGGTCGTCGACCACCATCACGTCCACCACGCGCGTCAGCCTAGCGGGGCAGCGGCACCCGCAGTTCCACCTCGGTGCCCTGGCCGGGCCCGCCGGTGATGGCGACCGCGCCGCCCAGGTCGCGGATGCGGCCCTGGATCGACTGCGCCACCCCGAGCCGTCCCGACGCCGCCGCCTCGGCGAGCCGGCCCGGTGCGATTCCCGGCCCGTCGTCGCGGACCGACACCGTGACCGCGTCCGGTTCCTGCTCGACCAGCACCCAGGCCCGCGCCTCGGGACCGCAGTGGACGGCCACGTTGTCCAGCGCGCTGCCGGCCGCCGCGGCGACCTCCGCCGCGACCGCCGCGGGCAGCAGCACCGCGGTCGCGGGCATGGCGACGGTGACCCGCGGGGAGCCGTACCGTCCCAGCAGCAGGCGCAGGTCCGCGCTGCCCGCGGCCGCCGCCTCGTCCTGCACGCCCACCAGCGAGCGCAGCACCGCCTCCTGCTCCCCGGCCAGCCGCCCCAGCTCCGCGGCCTCGCCGCCCAGCTCCGTGCCGCGCCGCTGCACCAGGGCGAGCACCTGCAGCACGGAGTCGTGGATGCCGCGGGCCAGCCGCTCGCGCTCGCGGGTCGCGGCGTCCAGCTCCACGGCCCGCTGCATCCGGGTCTCGGCGTCGTCGGTCAGCCGGGACACGTACCCCATGACCCCGCCCGCGAGCAGCAGCAGCACCGTGCCGTTCGCGGTCGCGGAGGTGATCTCGCCGCGCAGGAACAGATCGGCCGCGCCGAGGATCAGCGCGGCGATCCCGCCCGCCCGGCGGCCGCCGCGCAGCGCCCACACCAGCACCGCACCCGCGACCCACGCCATCGGCAGCGTCGGACCGCCCGAGGCCAGGCGTTCGGCGGACACGACCAGGTTGGACGCGAGCAGGCAGGCCAGGGTGACGACCAGGTCGGCCGCCAGCCAGGCCCGGTTGCGACCGGCGGGATCGTGGTAGCGCACGCCGGTGACGGCGGTCCAGGCGGTCATCGCCGCGAGCACCGCCCAGCCCAGCCAGGGCCGGGTGAAGTCGCGGAACCCGGCCAGCATCAGGATCGTGGCGTACACCAGCGCGGCCACCCGGAACACGGTGACGGCCCGCCACAGCGGCGCCTGCAGTCCCACCGGCGGTCTCCTTTCCGCAGCCGTCGAGCCGCGCCGAGTGGCCGTCCGGGATCACGCCGTCCGGGATCGCGGCGCGTCGGCCGCCCGGGTCGAGCGCACCCGGTGCCAGATCTCGTCCGGGCAGTACGCTACATCCCGGCGTCGCAGGTCGAACCGGCTCACCCGCCGGACCACGAGTTCGAGGAAGCCGTCCTCGACGGCGTACGGGTCGGCGCTGCCGGTCCAGAACGGAACGTGATCGCCGCGGTGGGACTTGTCCTTCGACGTGATCTGCAGGACCTCCAGGTGGTCCGGATACACACGCAGCACGACGAACGGCCGGTCCTTGGACCCGTCGCCGTCCCGGAACTCGATCTCACCCCACCAGATCTCCTGGGGTCGCGGGTCGGCCCACACGGTCGGGCGCTGCGGCGCGGCCTGCGTCCGGCGCGGCAGCTTGCGGTCGAGCAGCCGCAGCACGAAGTAGAACACCAGCGCCGTCGTGCCGGCGGCCACCGGACCGACCAGCGGCAGCGACGTCTCCAGCGTCAGCGGCTGCTTGCCGGCCGTGACCGGCGGCACCGTGCCGCCGAGATACCGCTGGTGCAGCAGCAGCGCCAGCAGCGCCAGGCCCGCGGACAGCGCCGACAGGACGCCCGCGCGGACCAGGTGGACGCGGTGCCGCGGGTACACCCGGCCACGCCCGGCGAACCGGACCACCAGGTACGCCACGATCGGGGACAGCGCCACACCCGCCCACCACGACGGGTACGCGGCGATCTGCGCAGGGTCTCGGACCAGCAGGAACGCCACGATCGCGGGCGAGGCCAGGACGGTGCCGGGCAGGGAGACGGCCAGACTCGCCAGCAACGGCCCCACCAGGAACAGCATCAGACACCCGCACCCAGATGGGTTGTCGCGCCGCGCCATCGGCAGTTCCTCCAGTTCGGACAATCACGTGATCGTAACGAGGTCGCCGGTGGAAGGGTCGCCGGAGGTGCCGCCCACCAGACGGCCCGGCCGTCCGAGCGGACCAAACCGGGGGAAACGCCACGGGCACGACAACTGTGAAAAGTGTCTAACATGGCGCGATGAGCGAACAGATCCACCAGCCGACGCCATCCGTGACGCCGCCGCCGCCGGCGCAGCCCGTCGGCCGTCCATGGTGGTTGCTCATCGGCGCCGGACTCGGTGCGATGGTCGCGGCCTGCCAGCTGGCGGTCCTCATCGGTCCGCTGCTCGGCTCCGTCCGGTACGCCCTCGGCCTGCCAGCGACCGGGCTCGCGATCGTCCTCGTCGCACAGCTGGCCGCCGTGGCTTCGGGATTCGCGGGCGGGTACCTGCTCGGGCGGCGAGCACCCGCGGCAGTGACCGGATCGGCGCTCGTGCTGATGCTGCTCGGCGTCGTGGCCGCGGCGCTGGCGGGTTCCGCGGCCATGCTGACGGTCGCCGTGCTGCCGGCAGGCCTAGGACAGGGAGCGGCGCTCGGCACGGGGGCCGGACTGACGGGCGAGGCAGGCGAGCGGCGGGCCCAGGTGCGACTGGGCCTCGGACTCGCCCTGTTCGGCGCGCTCGCGGTCGGAGCGCTGCTCGGCTGGTTCGCCACTCGCTCCCTGAGCTGGCGGTTGGCCTGCCTGGCGACCGTGCCGTCGGTCCTCGTCGCGCTGCTCGCGACGGTGGTCATCGCCGTGGCCACGTCGGCGCGGGGCACCCGGGCACCATGACACCTCGCGCCGACCGGTGACCTCGCCTGGCGCCGTTCTCGCCACGCCTGTCCGATGAGGCGCGGACCGCGGAACCGGCCGCGACCGCAAAGGGTCGCCGGGCATCAGCGATGCTCCGCTCGCGGTCGGCGCCGCCGCAAGGCGCGGCTCTACAGGCGGGATTCCAGGTCGGCGGAGACGTCGTGGAGCCACCGCAGCTGACCGGCGTAGTACTCCAGGGAGGCGGCCGCTTCGGCCGGTTCGAGCGGCGCGTACTTGACGCGCTCGACCTCGTGCAGTTTGGCCCGTTGCAGGGCCGGCAGCAACGCCTGCCGGTCGGCGAGCCCGTACGCGTCGGCGAACTGGCGAAGCCGCCTCGGCAGGTCGGGCAGGGGATCGAAGCCCGCTTCGCGTAGCTGCCCGGGTGGGCACAGCGGCACGAAACTCCACGCGGCCGCTGCCAGGTCGTCGAGCGGATCGACCGGCTGCGCGGCGTCCCAGTCGATGAACGCCACCGGGATTCCCGCCCGGTAGACGGTGTTCCACGGGCCGAGGTCACCGTGGGAGACGATCTGCCCCGGGCGGGGCGCACAGGGATGGAAGCGGTAGCCGGTGAGCGTCGGGCGGAACCCGGCTGCCGCGTGGTGCAGCCGCCTGATCAGCTTCGCCGCTTCGGTCAGGGCCCGGTCCGTGCGGGCGTACGCCGGCAGCCGGGCACCACGGCCGGGCTGCCACTGCGGATCCACCGCGACGTCCCCGGACAGGTACGTCAGAACCTCGCGACCGTCCTCGACACCCACCAACCGCGGCGAGCCGGCGAATCCGACCGACTCCAGATGGCCGAGAAACTCGTGGACCGCCGGGGACCACGAGCCCATCGGCCGGTGGACGTGGCCGCCGCGACGCACGATGCCGACGGTCATCCGGCCGCCCACCAGCGTTTCGTCACCGTACATCGGTCAAGTATCTCGGTTGTCGGCGGTAACGTGTCCGGTGGCACGAACTGTTGCGAGGTGCCTCGCCGCTGGGCGGGGAGAATCGGGAAGCCGGTGAGAATCCGGCACGGGCCCGCCGCGGTGACCAGGGAGCTGCCGCCCACGCGCTGTACGCGCAGCCACTGGCCTGACCGGCTGGGAAGGCGGGCGGAGGGCGTCGATCTGGGAGTCCGAAGACCGGCCTCGCGCCCACGGCCCCGGCCTGCCCGGAGCCCGAACGCAGCGGGAGCCTGCCCATGGACAGCGAGTTGTACGACGTCATCCACCGTCGCCGGGACGTGCGTGGACAGTTCACGGGGGCGGCGATCCCGGCCGAGGTGCTGGCCCGGGTCCTGGATGCGGCGCATGCCGCGCCCAGCGTGGGCCTGACCCAGCCATGGGACTTCATCGTGGTGCGTGACCGGCGGGTGCGGGAGGCGTTTCATCAGCACGTACACCGGGAACGTGAGGTGTTCGCCGCCACGCTGGACGCCGAGGCCGCCGAGCGGTTCGCCCGGATCAAGATCGACGGGGTGCTGGAGTCGACGCTGTCGGTCGTCGTGACCTATGACGCCGACCGCGGGGCTCCCGCGGTGCTGGGACGGCACGCGATCGCCGACGCCGGACTGTACTCGGTCTGCCTGGCCATCCAGAACCTGTGGCTGGCGGCCACGGCGGAGCAGCTGGGCGTCGGGTGGGTGTCGTTCTACCGCGAGGAGTTCCTGCGGGATCTGCTCGCCATCCCGGCCGGGATCCGCCCGGTCGCCTGGCTCTGCCTCGGCCCGGTCACCCATCTCGAAGCCGTGCCCGACCTCGAACGGCACGGCTGGCGCCGCCGTCGGCCGCTGGACGAAGCCGTCCACACGGACCGGTGGACACCGCGCTGAGCGTGGCGGTCACAGGATGAGGTCATCGCACTCGGGACCGGGCGTCAGGAAGCTCACGTCGTGACTCGACTGCTGCAGCCGGGAGACGCCCAGCACGGAGAAGCGCAGCTCCATTCCCCCGAGCAGGCGTTTACGGCAGGGCTCGTCGTCAGGTGTCCGAATCCGCAGCGTGAACACCACGACGAACTCGGCTCCGGGGCCGATCGCGGCCGGGAAGGGGCGGAGATCGCCGCCGGCGGTCTCGATCCGCGCGTCCTCGATGGTGATGACATCCGAGCCGTCGTCGATGCCCTCCACCGTGACCGGCAGCGCACTCGGGTTACGCATCGAGAATCGCACCGGGTATCGGAGGTCGGGGCCCAAGGCATAACTCATGTCCATCTCACTGCTTCCGGTCCGACGATCTGCCGGCCGCGGACCGTCGAGGACGAGACCGCCGGGTGCCAGCTCGTAGAACCGAGCCACCACCTGCCACGTGCCGCCGACCAGCAGCACCAGCACGACGGCCCCGATCCGCAGCACGGTTGCCCACCCTGGGTCCCGCCTGGGCATGGGTGTGACGTCGTGCCGAGAGGGTCGCCCGGCCGCGGCCACAACGGATCGACCTCCGGCATCACCTGAAGGGCGGAGTTCCGGTGCGCCGAGGCGTCGGCCGGGACCGGAGTCTCTTCCGCGGCACCAGTCACCGCCGCAGCCTAGACATGGTCGGCGGATTGCGTCGTCCCTGCTGAGGCTGTGATGAGCACGGTGTGCTTGCGTACGCGGAAGCTGCCGCCGGCATCGATCCGGGCCTGGACGTGGTTACGGGCCGCGGCGAACTGCTCCGGCGTGAGCGGTTCGGACGACAGGCTGGCGAGATAGGTGAGGACCGGGTCGGGGTTGGGGACTTCGAGGTCGCCGTGGTAGCGCTGGACCGAGACGTCGGCGAAGAGGCGCGCCATGTAGCCGGGACCGGTCTCGGCGGTGAAGTCGTTCTGGGTGGCGTGCAGGGTGAGATCGGGACGACCGATCGCGGGTCCGACGGCGTTGAGTTCTTCGAGGTGGTCGCGGCCGTTCACGGCGACCGCGAGCCGACCGCCCGGACGCAGCACCCGGGCGAACTCGCGCAGCGCGGCAGCCGGGTCGTCCAGGTGGTACAGCATGTGGTTGGCGATCACGGTGTCGAAGGTCGCATCGCCGAACGGCAGGTGCGTCGCGTCGCACTGCTGCACGTGCGCCTTTGGGACGGTGCGCAGCTGCTCGCACATGGCGGCGGAGAAGTCCGTCAGCGTCAGCCGGGCCCCTCTCGCGACGTGGTCGACGTGGGTCCACAGTTCGCCGGTGCCGGCGCCGACTTCGAGCACGTCGCCGACCAGCGGGAGCCGTTCGCCGAGCCAGGAGAACCAACTCTGCGGGTTCGTGCCGTAGGCATGCAGCGCGATCCGAGCGGTGAGGTTGCCGGTCGTCGTCGCGTACTGGCTGACGGCATGTGTGGACGGCGTCGGGACCATCGCTGCATCGTAGGCGGAGCTGAGTTCCGGCAGGGGGCACCTCGCTCGGGCGGTCGCGGGGTGCCCCGTCGCCGCTCAGGCCTGCTTGGTCTCCCAGAAGATCTTGGAGATCTCCTCGATCTTGCCCAGCAGTTGCTCGGCCACGGCCGGGTCGGCCTGACCCTTGGTGCCGGCGGCGCCGGACAGCTTGGTGGCCTCGTTGAACAGCTGGTTCAGGTTCGGGTACTTCTCGAAGTGCGGGGCCTTGAAGTAGTCGGTCCACAGCACCCACAGGTGGTGCTTGACCAGCTCGGACCGCTGCTCCTTGATGATCAGAGCCCGGGTGCGGAACTCCGGGTCCGTGTTGGCCTGGTACTTCTCGCAGATGGCCTTGATCGACTCGGCCTCGATCCGGGCCTGGGCCGGGTCGTACACGCCGCAGGGCAGGTCGCAGTGGGCGCCGGCGACCAGGCGCGGGCGCAGCAGGTGGGACAGTCGCATCAGGTTGCCTCCGGTGACAGTGGTGAGGTGTGGAACCTCCTGGCGTGGTAGATCAGCTGCCCGTCGTCGGGTCCGTGGAAGACGTCGAGGACACCGGCGACGACGACGGTCGCGTCGCCGACCGGGACCTGCCGCAGCGGCCTGACGCGAAGCGCGGCCAGCGCGCCGGGCAGGAACGGCTCCCCGGTCGGCAGCGTGCTCCACCCCTGTTCGGCGGTGAAACGGGGCCCGCCCGCGCGGGAGAAGTCCCGGGCCACCGCCACGTGCGCCGGCCCCAGCAGGTGGACGACCAGGCTTTCGGCCTGCAGCAGGTGCCGTGCCGACCGGGTGCCCATCACGGAGAAGGACAGCGCCGGGGGCGTGAGCGACACCGAAGCGACGCTGGAGGCGGTCAGCCCGACCGGGCCTTGCGGCCCCGCCGCGCAGATGACGGCGACCCCGGTCGGGTAGCGGCCGAACGCCTCCCGGAACCGGATGCCCACCGGTTGCGGGGCAGCTGTGTGATCCACAGCCGCGACGCTAAAACCTCAACCGCACTTGATGTCAAACTCCCGGCCGGATGAGGCATACGTCTCCGCGCGCTCACATCTTTTTTTTTTTTTGCCCATAAAAAAATTTTTGTGAGAGGGAGGCGGGGGCGCAA
>NZ_JBEZDT010000021.1:0-79474 GCF_040648455.1 Catellatospora sp. NPDC049133 | reverse complement strand
CTTCACAAACCCCCCGCCGTCGGCGCCCTCCGACTCCGCGCCATCAATTTTTTTTTGATGTGCGCACATCAAAAAAGATGTGAGCGCGGTACGCGGGGTCACTTGCCGCGCGGTGCTGTGGGCTGCTTGCGGCGGTCGTGGTGGCGGGCCACCCGTGCCCGGTTCCCGCAGGCGTTGCCGCACCATTCGCGGTTGGGCCGGTCGCGCAGGAACAGCAGCACGCAGCCGGGCGCGGCGCAGACGCCGAGGCGGCCGGTGGCGAGCAGGTCGACCGCGTCGGCGGCCACTTCCGCGAGCGCGCCCGGCACGGGCTTGCCGTCGTGCCGGGTGGTCACCGCTTTCGCGTCGGAGGCGAGTTCCTGCCAGCGGGGCGCCGTCCGGACGGCGGCGTTCAGCCGCTCGATGTCCGCGCGGTCTGCCGCCTGGCCGGCCGAGACGGCGACCGCGATGGCGCGCACGGCATCCCGCAGGTCGCGGGCGGCGGCCAGGTCGGTGCGGCTGATACGCGGTGAGCCGACGGGTACGGCGAACAGCGGCTCGGCGGTGTCGAGCCATGCGGCGAGGTCCGCCGGGGCCTGGAGCTCGTCGCGGATCTCGCCCTGGCGAGCGTGGACGGTGTTGGCCAGCTCGATCGCAAGTCGCATGGCCTAATGCTATCTCTCGTTGAAGCCATTAGCTCACCGTGCTACCGTTTAATGGGCAACAAGAGATTTACCATTAGAAGGGTGGGACATGAGCGACTACGACGTCACCACGGGCCACGTCGGGCTGAACGTCACCGACCTCGACCGCTCCGTCGGCTTCTACCGCCAGGCGCTCGGCGTCGAGGTCGTCGGCCGCTCGGACGCCGACGGTCGGCACTACGCCTTCCTGGGTCGCGGTGAGACGCCGATGATCACCCTCTGGCAGCAGAGCGCCGCGCCGTTCGCGGCCGACCGCGCCGGACTGCACCACCTGGCCTTCCAGGTCGCCGACGGCACGGCCCTGGCCGGGGTCGAGCACCGGCTGCGCGCGCTCGGCGCGACCATCCGCGACGACAGCGGGGTGGCCGGTGAGCCGGCCGCCGCCGGGCAGCTGTTCTGCTACGACCCCGACGGCATCCGCCTGGAGTTCTACGCCCTCCAGGGTCCGCCCCGGCCGGTGGCCGCCGCCACCGACGGCCCCGCCTGCGGCTTCTTCTGAGCGCGCGCCATGGCCAAGCATCCAGGAGAGGTGTACGTCCAGCGCAGGTCCGGCTTCGACCGGGACGGGCTCGGCTCGGCGGGCATGGGCGTGCGGCTGCCGGAGGTCGCCCGCCGGTTCCTCACCCACCAGCGCCTGCTGGTGATCGGCGGAGCCGACGCGGCGGGAGCCCTCTGGGCGAGTCCGCTGTACGGCCCGCCGGGGTTCGTGCACGCCGACGGCGAACGCGAGGTGATCGCCGAGACCGTGCCAGCCGCCGTCGACCCGCTGCACGGGGCGTTCGCCGCCCCGAGCCCCATCGGTGCGCTCGTGCTCGAACCGGCCACCCGCCGGCGCATGCGCGTCAACGGCACCGGCCACGACCAGGGCGGCCGACTCGTCGTCATCGCCGACCAGATCTTCGCGAACTGCCCGAAGCACATCACCCCGCGGGAGGTCCGCGGCGAGGTCCACGCCGGCCCGGCCGCGGCGGTCGGCGACCGGCTCTCCGCCGAGCAGCGGCGTTTCATCGCCGGTGCGGACACGTTCTTCATCGCCAGCAGCGCCGACGGCCACGGGGTGGACCTGTCGCACCGCGGCGGCGACCCGGGGTTCGTCCTCGCCCGCGACGCCACCACGCTGTCGTGGCCGGAGTATCGCGGCAACGCCATGTACATGACGCTCGGCAACCTGCACCTGCAGCCGAGAAGCGGCCTGCTGTTCGTCGACTGGACCGGTGCCCGGCCCGCGCTGCGGCTGACCGGCCGGGCGAGCATCGACTGGGACCCGGGCCGGGTCGCCGAACATCCCGGTGCGGAACGGATGATCGACTTCGTCGTCGACCGGGTCGTCGAGACCCTGGGACCCGCACTGGTATGGGACAGGGTCAGCTAGCTTCAACGCCGTGACCCGTCCTGCCGATCACGAGCCCTTGCGCCGTACGCGTGCCCGAGCGCAGTTGCTGGCCGGTGGCCGGCGCGCGGACACGGCCGCCGACGTCGTGCGGCGGGTCTTCGCGATCCAGGCCCAGGACGCGACCGCCGCCGCCCTCGGCATCCGGACACGCGGACGCGACCTCGGCGCGCAGGCGGTCCGGACCGCGTACGAGGGGGACAGGTCGATCGTGCGCAACTGGTTCATGCGCGGCACGCTGCACACGATCCCGGCCGAGGACGTGCGCTGGGTCACTCGGCTGCTCGCCCCCCGGGTGATCGGCGCGACCCGCCACCGCTACCGCGACCTCGGCCTCACCGACGACCTGATCGACCGGGCCGACGACCTCGTCGAGGAGGTGCTCGGCGCGCAGGGGCCGCTCACGCGGCACGAGTTGGCCGAGCGCCTCGCCTCCCTCGGCGTCGACCCGACCGGCCAGGCGCCGTTCCACCTGATCCGGCACGCGGCGCTGGTCGGGCGCGTGTGCCACGGGCCGGTGCGCGCCGGCGAGCAGACGTACGTGCTGCTGGACGACTGGGTGCCGTGGCCGGCCGAGCCCATGCCGACGGACGACGCGGCCGTCGCGGAACTGGCCCGCCGGTACCTCGCCGCGTACGCCCCGGCGACCCTGGACGACTTCGTGTCCTGGTCGGGCATCGCCGTCACCGTGGCTCGCCGGGCGTGGCAGGGCCTGGCCCGATCGGGGGCGATCGTCGTCGACGGCGACTCGGCGGTCCTGGCCCGGCAGGAGCCCGCGGACGGGTCCGCGACGCCGGACGTGCGCCTGCTCCCGGCCTACGACAACTACCTGACCGGTTACCGCACCCGCCAGGAGTCGGTCGACGCCGCCCACGAGGCGCGGGTGTGGCCCGGCGGCGGGGTGATCCGGGCGACCGTGCTCGTCGATGGGCGGGTCGCGGGCACCTGGTCGCGTGGCTCCGGCGGGCGTGCGGTCACCCTGGACCTGTTCTCGCCACTGTCCGAACAGGTCCGGGCCGAGGTCGAGCGGGAGGCGGCCGCCGTCACGGCGTTCCTGCGCCCGGCCGGCTGAGCCGATCGACGGCAGTGGAAGTACCGGACGCGGCTGCCTACACTACGTCGCATGGTCATCGGGGAGTGGACGCGATGCGGCTGCTGATAAACGGCCGGCACCACGATGTCGAGCACGGTGACGAGCCGCTGCTGTGGGTGCTGCGCGACGAGCTCGGCCTGACCGGCACCCGGTACGGCTGCGGTGTCGGGATCTGCGGCTGCTGCACGGTGCTGCTGGCCGGTCGGCCGACGCGAAGCTGCCAGATCACCGCCGCGGAGGTCGGCGAACGTTCCGTGGTGACGTTGGAGGGTCTGGCCGAACGCGGACCCGACGGCCAGGTCGTCGCGCTGCACCCGGTGCAGCAGGCGTTCGTGGAGACCCCGCTGCAGTGCGGCTGGTGCCTGCCCGGCCACGTGCTGACCGCGGTCGCGCTGCTGGCCCGCGACCCCGACCCGGACGAGGCCACCATCGCCGAGGCCGCGAGCCCGAACCTGTGCCGCTGTGGGGGATACAACACCATCAAGGCCGCGGTGGCCCGCGCCGCCGAGCTGGCGCGCGAAGCATGACCGGCGACGACACCGCGCCGTCCGAACCGGACGTGCGTCCCAGACGTTGGCGGGTCGCCCGGCGCAGGCTGCTGATCGGGGCCGGGGCGACGGTCGGGTCGCTGCTGGTGGGCGTGCCGATCGCGCTGGAGTACGGCCGCCCGAGCCTCGCCCGGTGGATGCTGGAACGCGGCACCGGTCCGGCCGAGGTCCCCGAGTCGTCGCTGGTCTGGTTCGAGCTGACCGGTGACGGCATCACCGTGCACGTGCCGAAGATCGAGATGGGGCAGGGCATCCACACCGCCCTGGCGCAGGTCGCGGCCGAGGAGCTGCGGGTGCGGCCGGAGCAGCTGGCCGTGGTCCAGGCCGACACCGCTCGCGGGTTCCCGGCGGCGACGTTGTTCACGTTCGGGTCCACTTCGGTCGCGTCGCTGTACACTCCGATCCGCGAAGCGGCCGCGGCCGTCCGGGAGATGCTGGCGATCGAAGCGGCCCGGCAGCTGAACGTCGAACCGCCGGAACTGACCGCCGCGGAGGGCGCGTTCCAGGTCGCGGGGACCGACCGCGTGCTCGCCTACGTCGATGTCATCGCCGCGCATCAGGGGCCGTGGCAGGAACCGGGGGAGCGCCCGGCGCTGCGCCCGGCCGGTGAGTTCACCAGCATCGGCCGGTCCGCGCCCCGGGTGGACTTCCGGGCCAAGGTGCTCGGCGAGGCGACCTACGGCTATGACGCCCGGCTGCCGGGCATGGGCTACGGCGCGTTCGCGGTGCCGCCGCGCTTCGGCGCGCGGCTGGAGAGCGCCGAGCCGGGCGACGTCGCCGGGATGCCCGGCGTGCTGCAGGTCGTCATCGACGTCGAAGCCGGATTCGCCGGCGTGGTCGCCGACACCAGGACCCGCGCCTGGGCGGCGGCCCGCGCCCTGCGGACCACCTGGAGCGAAGGCACCCGGGTCGACACCGGCGCGCTCGAACAGCAGGTCACCGCCGGGGACGGCGTGGTGCTGCGCCGCGACGGCTCGATCCGCGACGCGCTGTCGCGGGGCCGGATCGTGCAGGCCGAATACCGTACGCCGATGGCCGCCCACGCCCATCTGGAGCCGCTGGCAGCGCTCGCCGCAGTGGAGCCCGGACCGGACGGCACCATCGAACTCTGGGTGCCGACCCAGAGCCCGGAGAGTGTGCTGGAGGACGTGCGCGCCGCGCTCGGCGAGGAACGCGAGGTCGTCGTCCATGTCACGCAGCTCGGCGGTTCCTTCGGGCGCAAGGGCGGCCAGCACCTGGCCGTCGAGGCAGCGCGGCTGTCCGCGGCCACCGGTCGGCCGGTGCACGTCGGCTGGACCCGCGACACCGACCTGCGGCAGGCCTTCTACCGGCCGCCTACGCATACGAAAATGCGCGGCTCGGTCGGGCCGGACGGCATGATCCGGGGCGTCGAGCAGGTCAGCGCGGCCGGGGACATCATCTGGGCCGTCGCGGGCCTGCCCGAGCCGGTACGCAGCCTGATCGGGTTCGACCCGGGCGGCCTGCTGGGCCTGTTCCTGCCGTACGACCTGCCCGCGTACCGGCTGGTCAACCGGCGTGAGCAGTTGCCGGTGCCGACCGGGCCGTGGCGCGGGCTGGGCCTGATGCCGAACACGTTCGCACTGGAGAGCTTCTTCGACGAGCTGGCCGAGGCCGCTGGGACCGACCCGCTGACCTACCGGCTGGCGCACCTGCGTGAGTCCGGTGAGCAGGGGGAGCGGCTGCGGACGGTGCTGCGCACGGCGGCGCAGATGGCCGGCTGGCACGAGTCGCTGCCCGCCGGGCGGGGCCGGGGCATCGCCTGCTCCGGCGACGCCCGCACGGTGGTCGCGGTCGTCGCCGAGGTGGACCTGTCGGGCGGGCGGCTGCGGGTCACCGGCGTGGACGTGGCCGTCGACTGCGGCCTGGTGGTCAACCCGGCCGGGGCGAAGCTGCAGGCCCAGGGCTCGGTGGTGATGGGACTGAGTTCGGCACTGCGGGAGGAGCTGCGCATCCAGGACGGGCAGGTCGTGTCCGACAACTTCGACAGCTACCCGATCCTCGCGATGGCAGACACACCACCGGTGCGGGTGACGTTCGTCGGCGGCGGCGAGGTCCCGTACGGGATGGGTGAGCCGGTCGTCGGCCCGGTGCCCGCCGCGGTGGCGAACGCGGTCCGCGCGGCCGGCGGCCCACGGCTGCGGAGCCTGCCGCTACGCCTGTGACCGTGCGCTTTCGCGGGTCACCGTAGTTCGGCGGGCGGGGCGGTGGGGTCCTCGTCGGGGGTGAGGTCGAGCTGCAGCCACGTGACGTCGTGCCAGGCGCCGAGTTTCCAGCCGACTTTGCGGTAGGTGCCGACGTCGGTGAAGCCGAAGGAGTGGTGCAGTCCCATGCTGGCCTCGTTGGGCTGGGTCACGCCGCCCATCACCCGGCGGTAGCCGCGGGCGGCGAGGATGGGCAGCAGCGCGGCGTACAGCGCCCGCCCCGCGCCGGTGCGGCGGCGGCCCTGCTGCAGGTAGATGCTGGCGTCGCAGGCCCAGCGGTAGGCGGACCGGGTCCGGTGCTCCGTGCCGTAGGCGTAGCCGGCGACCGCGCCGTCCACCTCCAGCACCAGCCACGCGTGGCGCCGGTTGGCAGCCTCGATGCGGTGTGCCATCTCCGCGGTGTCCGGCGGCTCGGTCTCGAACGTGATCGTCGTGTCGGTGACGTACGGCGCGTAGATCGCGGCGCAGGCGGCGGCGTCGTCCGCTGTTGCGCGCCTGATGTTCCCATCTCCACTCATGGCGACTATAGTAGGCATCATGTTCACTATAGTGTCAACGGCCCGGCTGTGACCGACGACCTCGGCAAAGCGCTCGCGTCGACCGTGCGCGCCGCCCGCGAGGTGCGAGGTCTCACGGTCGCCGCTCTGGCCGACGTCTCCGGCGTGTCCCGCGCGATGATCTCGAAGGTCGAGAACGGTGAGGCACAGCCGACAGCGGCCCTGCTCGCCAAGCTGTCCGTCGCGCTCGGTCTCACGCTGTCGGAACTGATCGCGCGGGCCGAGGGCGCCGCAGTGCAGGTCGCGCGGCGCGAGGAGCAGCCGGTGTGGACCGACCCGGAGACGGGCTACATCCGCCGCGCCGTCTCGCCATCGGGGAGCACCGCCCTGGAACTGGTCGAGGTGGAGCTGCCGCCCGGCGCCGAGGTCGCCTACCCCGCGCAGGCCTACCGCTTCATCAGCCACCAGATCTGGGTGCTCTCTGGACACCTGCGCTTCGTCGAAGGCGAGCAGGTCCATGAACTCGACGTCGGCGACTGCCTGCAACTCGGCCCGCCGGCCGACTGCGTGTACGTCAACGCGACCGCAGCCCCGTGCCGCTACCTCGTCGTACTCGACAAGCATGGCCGCCCCAGATAGCTGATCGGAACACGTGGAGCGGTTCGCGGACGTCGCCCGCGAACCGCCTCACGTGGTCCCCCTCCGCCACCGTCACGTGACGACCGCTAGCCGAGCCCGCTACTCGGCCCGCAGGGCCGTGGCGACCCGGGTGCGGGCCGCCCACCCGGCGGGCAGCAGCGCCCCCAGCACCGCCAGCAGGATGCCCGCACCGCCGAGCAGCAGCAGGTCGCCGAGTTGGTAGACCTCCATCGCCGACTGCGGCAGCGCGGTGCTGGCGGCCTCGCCCATCACCGGGATGACGGCGTGGTGCAGCGCGACGCCCAGCGGCACCGCGATCACCCCGGCCAGCAGGCCGAGCCCGACCATCGAGGTGACGACCATGATCCGGGTCTGCCGGGGCGTCATGCCCAGCGCCTTGAGCACGCCGATCTCGTGGATGCGCTCGCGGGTGGTGAGCACGACCGTGTTCAGCACGCCGAGCGCCGCCACGACACTGAGCAGCAGCGTCAGGGTGCCGATCAGCGCCTGGATGATCAGGAACGTCTCGCCGTCGTCGCCGGCCGTCTGGTCCTCGACGAACACCCCGGACGACTCCTCCGGATACTTCGCCTGCAGCGCCGTCGTGTACGCGGCGGCGTCCGTGCCGGACGTCAGGCCGATCTCGACCCGGGTCATCATCGGCTTGGCCACCAGCGACACGTCCCCGATCATCGTGAAGCTGTCGCTGCCGTTGATGACCTCCGCGGTGATGGTGACCACCCGGCCGCCCGGCATGGTGATCCGGTCGCCGACCGCGTACCCGGTCTGGCGCAGGAAGTACGACGAGACCACCACTTCGTCGGCGCCGCTGTACCAGCGGCCGGAGACGATCCGGTAGCCGACCCAGCTCGCGTCGCCGGTGTAGCCGTTCAGCCTGACCTCCTGCGACAGGCCCGCGACCCGGATCTCGGCCTCCTTCAGCAGCGTCGAGCGGGCGGTGCCCGGCATCGCCGCCACGGTCGCGGCGACGTCGGCGGCGTCCGGCGGGGTGATCGGCTCACCGCCGGGCCGGGCCATCACCGGCCCGAACGCGTCCGGCACCATGACCTGCACCGTCACCGGCACCGCGTCCAGGCGGGTGAACGCGACGTTGACCTCGGTCATCGAGGCCGACAGACCGCTGGAGAAGACCAGCGTGACCGCCCCGAGCAGCAGCGCGACCAGGGTCGCCACCGCTCGCGACGGCCGGGCCAGGGGCATGCCCAGGCCCAGCGCCACCGGCCGGGGCAGCGGCGAGGCGGTCAGCGCCCGGCGTGCCCGGAAACCCCGGCCGGTACGCGGCGCGCGGCCGACACTGATCGCCTGGTTGGCGGCCAGCCGCCCGGCCCGCGACGCCGGCCCGATCGCCGACAGCACGACCAGCAGCGGCGCGGCGACCAGCACCAGCCCGAGCACCCACAGCGGCACGCCCGCACCGTCGCCGGGCAGCCCGTACGCGTCGTCGGTCTCGGCGAGCAGCGGCACCGCCAGGCCCGCGCCCAATGCCACGCCGAGCGCCGCCGCGACCAGCGCCGGGGCGAGCACCTGCGCGACGTACACGGCGACGACCTGCCCGGGGGTGAAGCCGAGCGTCTTGAGGATGCCGATGGTGCGGAAACCCGAGACGACCGCGCCGTTGACGACGTTCACTGTGATCAGTACGGACAGCACGATGCCGAGCAGCGCGAACGCGACCACGAACGGCGCGATCGCCGAGATGGACCGGTTGAGCGACTGCCGGATCGTCACGTACGTCGTCGCGCCCGTGACCGCCCCCGCGGGCAGTGCGGCGGTGGCCTTGGCCAGGTCGGCGCGCACCGCGGCGTCGTCGCCGCCCGGGGAGGCGAAGCGGTAGAGCATCTGCCGCGCGGCGGTGTCCCCGCCGAGCACGTCGCTCTGCGTCGGCCACACCCAGGCGTCGGCGGTGCCGGTGACCGACGCGGCGATCCCGACCACGCGCAGCTTCACCCCGCTGACCGTCACCTCGCTGCCCACGGCCGTGCGCGGCCCGGAGGTGCGCCGGGTGAGCACGATCTGCCCCGGCCCGCTCAGCCAGGTCCCGGTGCTGAGGGTGAGCCGGTCCACGGGCCCCTGCTGCTGCTCGCGCCCGACGATGACGAATTCCATGTCGCGCGGCCCGAACATCCCGTCCATGGGTGCCGTGACCAGGTCGAACGGCCCCGCGGTCGCGGCGACGCCGGACGTGGTCGCGGTGGCGGCGACCTGGGCGGCGGGCACGTCGGCCCGGATCGTGGCGGTGGCATGGGAGCCCCGCGTGGTGGCGAACGCGTCGTCGAACGGCCCGTGGGAGGAGACGAGCAGGCCGACGCCGAGCACCGCCGTCGCCGCCGACAGCAGCACGACCACGCCGACGATCACGCTCTGCAGCCTGCGCCGCGCGACCGCCGCGCGGGCCGCGGCCAGGACCGCGCCGGTGCCCCGGCCGCGCCGTGGCACGCCGGGTCCGGTGGCCGAGACCACGACGCGCGTGGTCGTCGGTGCGGCGCTCACGCGGGCACCGCCTCGGCGGCGTGGCCGTCGCGCATGGTGATCAGCCGGCGGCCCGCGGCCGAGGCCAGCTGCGGGTCGTGGGTGACCAGCAGCAGGGTCAGCCCGTCGGCGGACAGCTCGTGCAGCAGGTCGCGTACGCCCGCCGCGGCCTCCTGGTCGACCGCGCCCGTGGGCTCGTCGGCCAGCAGCAGCTGGGGCCGGTTCATCAGCGCCCGCGCGATCGCGACGTGCTGGCGCTGCCCGCCGGACAGCCGCGCCGGGTAGTCGTCGGACTTGCCCGCGATGCCGAGCCGTTCGAGCAGCTCGTCGGCACGGGAGCGGGCCTGGGCGGGACGCGCCCCGGCCAGCCTGGCGGGCAGCACCACGTTGTCGCGGACGGTCATCTCGTCGAGCAGGTGGAAGAACTGGAAGATGATGCCGACGTGGGCGCTGCGGAACCGGGCCAGCGCGGTCTCCGACAGCTTGTCGACGCGCACCCCGGCCACCTCGACGGTGCCGCCGGTGGGCCGGTCCAGCCCGGCGATGACGTTGAGCAGGGTCGACTTGCCGCTGCCGGACGGGCCCATGACCGCGACGGCCTCGCCGGCGTGCACGGTCAGGTCGACGCCCGCCAGGGCGGGTGGCCCGGCGGCGTCGTACGCCTTCGCGACGTCGCGCAGGCGGATCAGTTCGGTCATGGTCTATGGCCCCTTCCGGGTCGGACATCGGACCCGGTGACCGTAGGAAGCGGCGGTGCACGGGCGCGTCCGGCGCGGGAGCGAACCTGGCGCGGTGTCCTCCGCCGCGATGATGAGGCGGGTAGTCATCACGGCGGACGCAGCCCGCGGCTGACCTGGGCACAATGGGCGGCGTGCCGACAGACCTGCGCCGCCTGCCCGACCGCCTCGGGGTGCCCCGGACCGACTTCGCCCTCGCGGCGGTGTTGGTGCTGGCCGGCATCGTCTGGGCGATCGCGAGCGGCGGTGGCGGCGACGCCCCGGCACCGGTGCACCTGGACTTCCCCGATCTGGGCGTCCGGCCCACCAGGCCGGGGATCCCTGACATCCCTGACCTCCCTTCGGTGGTGGACGTGCCCGGGTTGGGGCAGGTGCCGGTCAGGCCCGTGGACCCGCGCCCGCCGCTCGACGGCGGCGACGAGGCGGGCGGCATGCTGGCCGTCAACGTGATCGCCGGGGCGGCGGTCGCGGCACGCCGCCGGTGGCCGCTGAGCGCGTTCGCCGTCGCCGCCGGGGCGGTGTTCCTGATTCAGGACGGCCTGCTGTGGCCGGGTTTCGTCGCGGTTCTGATCTGCGCGTACTCGGCCGTCGCCTACGGCCGGTCGGTGCGGGTGGCCGGGGCGCTGCTGGTCGTCGGGGCGATCATCGCGGCGTCGCTGTTCGCCAACTCGATCCCGCAGATCCCGGGCTGGCTGAGCCCGTTCGCGGTGCTGCTGCCGGCGGGGCTGTTCGCCGCCGCGCTGCGCAGCGCCCGGGGCCGCGCCGACGCCGCCGCCCGCCGCGCCGCAGCCCTGGAACAGGAGCAGGCGGCTTCGGCACGCGCCGCGATCGCCGAGGAACGCGCCCGCATCGCCCGCGAGCTGCACGACGTCGTCAGCCACCACGTCAGCGTCATGGTCGTGCAGGCCGGAGCGGCGGGGAAGGTCATCGAGAAGCGTCCCGACCTGGCGGCGAACGCGCTGTCGGCGATCGAGGACAGCGGCCGGGCCGCCATGGCCGAACTGCGCCACCTGCTGGGCCTGCTGGCCCCCGCCGACGACCGCCTGCACCCCCAGCCCGGCTTGCGTGAACTCGACACCCTCGTCGACGCGGTACGGGCTGCCGGGCAGCCCGTGACCCTGCGCCGCGACGGCGTCGACGTGCCGGACGGCGTGGACCTGACCGCGTACCGGGTGGTGCAGGAAGGGCTGACCAACGCGCTGCGGCACGCGCCCGGCGCGTTCACCGCGGTGGAGATCCGGCACGACGGCCGTGACCTGCTGGTGGAGGTGAGCAACGAGGTGCCGACCGGGGAGCCTGGCGGGCCCGGAGCCGGGCGCGGCCTGCTGGGGCTGCGCGAACGCCTGAAACTGCACGACGGCACCCTGCACGCCGGGGCCGCGCCCGGCGGCGGGTTCCGGCTGACCGCCCGGTTCCCGGTGGCGTCATGAGCGAGCAGTTGAGAGTGGTCGTCGCCGACGATCAGGCGCTGGTCCGCAGCGGGTTCACGATGATCCTCGCCGCGTCCGGCATCGACGTCGTCGGCGAGGCGGGCGACGGCGAGGCCGCGCTCGCGGCGGTGCGGCGGCTGCGCCCCGACGTGGTGCTGATGGACATCCGCATGCCCGGCATGGACGGACTGGAGGCGACCCGGCGGCTGCTGGCGACCGGAGCGACCACGACCGCGGGCGAGCCCACCCGGGTGATCATCCTGACGACGTTCGACCTCGACGAGTACGTCTACGCCGCGCTGCGCGCCGGGGCCAGCGGCTTCCTGCTCAAGGACGTCACCCCGGACCACCTCGTGCACGCGGTGCGGCTGGTCCGCGACGGCGACGCGCTGCTCGCCCCGTCGATCACCCGCCGGCTGGTCGACCGGTTCAGTTCCACCTCGGGTGTACGCGAGGACCACGGCGCGCTGCCGACGCTGACCGCCCGCGAGCGCGAGGTGCTGGTGCTGCTGGCCCGTGGGCTGTCCAATGCGGAGCTGGCCGCGAATCTGCAGCTCGGCGAGGCGACAGTGAAGACCCACGTGGCGCGGATCCTGGCCAAGCTGGGCCTGCGCGACCGGGTGCAGGCGGTCATCTTCGCGTACGAGAGCGGCCTGGTCAGCCCCGGCGCCTGACCGGGATATATCGAGAGCCGGACCGGTGGTGTGGCGGTTATCGTGCACCCGTGCTCGATGACCCTTACCGCGATGTCGACCTCGTCCAGTTGTATGACCTGGACAATCCTGGTGGTGAGGACCATGCCTACTACCGGGCGCTGGCCGATGAGCTGGGCGCACGTTCGATCATCGACCTGGGCTGTGGCACCGGAATGCTGACGCGGTCGCTGGCCGGTCCGGGCCGGACCGTGCTCGGCGTCGACCCGAGCCGTACGATGCTGGACTTCGCCCGGTCGCAGCCGCGCGGGGACGCGGTCACGTGGGTATTCGGGGACGCGACCGCACTCCCGCCGGCCCGGACAGCCGACCTGGCCGTCTGCACCGGCAACGCGATCATGCACCTCGCCCCGGATGAGTTGCCCACGACACTGGCGGCGATGGCCGGGGCGTTGCGGCAGGGCGGCACTTTCGCGTTCGAGACCCGCAACCCCGCCTACCGTGAGTGGGAGAGCTGGACACCGGAGGCCACCTATGGCGAGCGGGTCACCCCGGTAGGGCAACTGCGGGAATGGCTCGACGTCACCGAGGTCGCCGACGACCGGGTGACGTTCGACGCGCATAACGTCTTCCCTGACGGTGAGGACCGGGTCTACACCAGCGTCCTGTACTTCCGCAGCGCAGAGCGTTTCCGGCGGGAGCTGGAGTCGTCCGGCTTCACCGATGTCGTCTGCGACGGCGACTGGCGCGGCGGCCCCGTCGGGGACGGCTCGCGCCTGTTGGTGTTCCGCGCGCGCCGGGCTTGAGCACAGATTCTCGGCCGGCTCTGAGGATCTCCTGGCGAACCCCGGAGAGGACGTCTACCGGGATGCATAACGTGATCTTCGCGCGGCGCATTTGTTGGCTCACCGGTGATACCAGCCGAATCTCCGCAGGAGACGACGACGCCACGCGCGCCACCGTCCAGCCAGGCTCCGATCGACGGCGAAGGGAAGCCGGCTCAGGCGGCTGATCTCCTCGAACCACTGGATCGCCTGCGGCTCCCGCAACAACCGTTGCAGGAGGGCCGCCGCCGGCAAAACGGCGGTTCCCGTGACGGCTTCACCGGCCCAGAGCGCCAGGTGTCGGAAGGAGACGCTGCGGTCTGTCCGCACAGCCGTGACCGCACGGTCGTACACGGGCAGCAGCCGTTCGCCGAACACCTCGATGCCGCGGGCAGCGTCGAATGTGCTTGCCAATTCGTCGTCCCAGAAGGCGGGATCGTCTGGATCGTCGCCGAACTCCTGAAGCGTCGCCAGGAACAGGGGATCGTTCAACTGCTCCAGGATCCGGGGCATCTCGTAGCTGGTGACCAGGACCTTCACCAGAGGGTCCTGGTCTTCGAACACCGGCACACCGGCACCACGGGCGAGACCCTTGAGGTGGTACAGAACCGGAAGGTTGATCCTCCGGGTCGCCTCTTCGACATACTCGACGTAATCCCAGTACGAGGTGTCGTCGGGGTCCAGGCGAAACCGGCTGTAAGCGGCCAGGTCTTCGGGTAGCCGCGTCGCCGGGCGGGGGTAGGGCGCGAACGATCGGACGCTGTCGCAGATCTCGATGAGAGGTTCGACCATCTGATCGGCCATGCGCAGCACGTCGGCATGCACCGACTTTTCGACGATGGCTTCGCGTAGCGCCTGGTAGCGCACGGCTGGTGGTTCGTGAATCGACCTCCGAACCGTATGGTAGGTGATTTCCGCCAGGTCGGATGCCTCGAACACCAACCGCAGGCCGCAGACGGCCGCCAGGAGGTCCAATTCCCCGGTGCTGTCCAGCCGCTGACGACTGAACCGGCTGAACAGGATGACCGCCGCCATCACGTCGGCCTCCAGCTCCTGTGTCGCGGCATCACGTTGGGTCGGACCGTTGCCGGACCGATCCCGGTCGAGGTGCCCGCGCAGAATGTGCGCGAATTCGTGGTGAGCCAGGAACACTTCGGCGAAGTGGGCGATGCGGCCGGCCAGGTACGCCTGAAACGGCGTGCTGATGATGGGCGCGGCCAGCAGGAAGCGGTCGCCCAGGCGGGCGGCGCCGAAATAGACCCGTGCCAGGCGGATGCAGGTGCGCGGGGACACCAGGCCGGAGGGTTCCGACAAGATCGGTTCGTCGCCTGGAGAACGCGCAATGTTGATCACCATCAGCTTCGCGAGGAAGTACAGCGCGTGGGTGATCGAGGCGTCTATGCCGATGAGGTATCCGTCGCCCGCGGACACGGTCATGGCGCTCCACGAGGACCACCGGAGAACGGCCAGGTGGGTTCGCGCGAGGAGCGCTTGTACGCTCGGCTCTGCCCTGTCGTAGTCGTGGATCACCGCCTCGAAGATGATCGGCCCCAACCCCGTCGCGGCGGCGCCGATGTCCGCGTTGGAGATGGCGGCGAGGGTCTCTTCGGTGATGACGCCCTGCCCGACCCACTCACGCATCTTCTTGCGGAACGCGGCCAGCTCCGCTTCACTGGGCGGCGGCATGCCCTCTTTGTTCAGCTCGTCGGCGAGACGCTCGGCTGCCGCCCGTGCCTCAGCTGTCACGAGCCGACGCGGCAATATCTGGTGAGTCCCATCCGCGCCACGAGGACCGAGAACGCGATGACCGTTTCCTGATCGAGGAATGCGGCGACCGCATCGGCGACCGCGGCCGCTTCGAGCAGAGTATTGCTGCCGGCTCCGCCGTCGAGCAGCGTTCTTGCACCGCTGCTCTCGCAGATCGTCTTCTGCAGCCGTTCCGACTGCTGCTTGAACCACACTCGGCCGAGCCGGACATATGCCTGGGCGTCGCCGAGGCCGAAGTCCTTCGGGTTCATCGCTTTGCCCAGCAGGCTGAACAGTTCTTCGTCGTCGAGCTTGAACATCTGCTGCAGATCGCCGTCCATGGCGAACAGATTAGCGGGATGTGTCGATGTCGTAGGCGTCGACAAATCCGCGTCCGGCTGATGTGAATGGCCGGCGGGAATCGACAGCCGAAGGCGGTGCCGGTGGCGCGATCATCGATGCGGGGCGTGGGTGGATCCGGCCCACGCCTCGCATCGCCCGGACTGCGTGGTCGGTCGATCGGTGCGACCGGAACACGGGACCGGGCCGGGCTGACTCCTGATCCGAGCAGAGATCAGAGCCCCAGGAAGGCGGCGATGCCGCGGGCGTGGCCGCGGGCGGTGGCGGTGATGAAGTCGGCGCGTTTGAGCAGGTTCGCGTTGGCGACCGTGTCGATGAACAGGTTCTCCGTGAGCACGGCGGGCATGTTGCTCTCGCGCAGCACATGCAGGTTGGCGGTCTTCTGACCCCGGTCGGTGATCGAGGAGATGGTGCGCATCTGGCTGAGCACGTTGGAGTGCACGAGGCTGTGCAGGCGCTGGGTGGTGGCGCCGACACCCGGGTAGCGGTAGCTCTCGAAGCCCGTGCCGCCACCGGCGTTGATGTGGATGCTGACGAAGATCGCAGCGCCCCAGGCGTTGGCGTCGTCGGTGCGGTAGGCGAGGCTGCGGGTGATGTCGGTGGTGCGCGACAAACGCACGTCGACGGTGTAGCTCGCCTTGAGGATGTCGCGGGTCTGCAGAGCGATGTTGAGGGTGAGGGTCTTCTCCTGCAGGCCGTTGGCGACCGCGCCGGCGTCGGTGCCGCCGTGTCCGGGGTCGAGGTAGATCTTGGGCCCGGCCGCGAAGGCGGGTCCGGCGGCGGCGAAGGGGGCCGCGGCCACGCCTGCGGCCGCGGCGAGCAGGGTGCGCCTGCGTAGTACGGAGTTGCCGTTCATGTTCACCTCTGGGGGCGAGGGACGGGACGGCGTGAATCTATTACATGTGCATAGATCTATGAAGGTGTTCTACGTGAAAACTTTGTTGTGTGCATGTTTTCTACGGTCACTCGCGCGCACCGGAGCGGAACGGCCATCCGGCGAACTCGCATCGGCCGATGCCCGCCCCGTCCCGCCGCGCCTACAGTCCGGTGCATGGCCGTGCCCCTCAACCTGCTCGACCAGGCCGCATACCGGGCCCAGAACGCCCTGGACAGCGTCGTGCTCGCCCAGGTGACCTGGCTGGCGGACGGCCCGCCCGACGTCGATCGGGTCGGTGCGCTCGCCGCGCGCCTGGCCCGGTCCCGGCAGCTCGGGCGGGTCATCGTGCCCGCGTCGGCGTTCGGGGGCCGGGACCACTGGGGGCCGCTGGCCGCCGTGCCCGAGGTCGCCGTCGCGACGGACCCGGTCGAGCGGAGCGCCGTGACGGCGTGGCTGGACGACCGCGCCCAGGTTGCCGTCGACCCGTGCCGTCACCCCTGGCATCTGGCCGTACGGCCGCTGGCCGGGGGCGGTCACGCGGTGACGCTGGTGGTGTCGCACGCGCTCACCGACGGCGTCGGCCTGGTGAACGTGCTCGCCGCAGCCGATGGCGACACCGCCGCCCCGTACCGGAGCCGCCGCCCCGGGCTGCTCACCGCGATCGGGCAGGCCGCCGCCGGGCTGCCGGGCGCGGTCAGGGCTGCCGCCACCGCACTACGGGCCGACCGGGGAACCGTGTCGCCCGCGCCGACTACCTCCCACGCCCGCCCGCTCACGGCCGTGGCGTTGATCGACGCGGGGGCGTGGCACAGCGCGGCGGCCACGGCGGGCGGCACGTCCAACGCGCTCTTCGTGGCGGTCGCCGCGCAGGTGGCGGTAGCCGCCGGACGGGTCACCGCCGACGGGCGGGCGCTGATCGGCGTGCCGGTGAACAGCCGCGCCGACGGCGACGACGTGTCCGCCAACGCCCTCACCACCGTGCGGCTCGACCTGCCCGCCGACCGGGTCGGGGACGTCGCGTTCGTCCGCGCCGAGGTGAAGCGCACGCTGGTGGCCATGCGAGAGCAGGACGCCGCGTTCACCGCGCTGCTGCCCCTCGTGCCATACCTGCCGCGCAAGGTCGTGCGCGCCGTGGCACAGGCCGCACTGGGCGGTGGCGACCCGGTGACCTCCGCCTCGCACGTCGGTGTCGTGCCGCAGGCGCTGGCCGCCGCGCCCGGACCCGCGTACGCCGTGGTAATGAATCTGGCCATGCAGCATCCGGCCGGGGTCGCCGGGCCTGACCGGGTCAACGCGGTCGTCGCCGAGACCCCGGGCGGCACGGTCGCGCTGCATCTGAGCGCGGCGAGCGACGGGATCGGCGACGCCGCCGTGCTGCGGTCAGCACTGGCGGGCGCGCTGCATTCGTCGCACGTCGAGCCGCGAGAGCTGCTCTGACATCGAGCACCTGCTGACCCGCAAGGCGACCGGCGTCGTGGTTGCCGATGAGGCATAGTGTGTCGCCGTGATCGAGACGGCGGTGGCGGGCGCGAACGCGCTGACGCGGCGATGGGTGGCCACGATCGGGTCCGGCGGTTCGTCGGCCGTCTCCGGGGCCGGAGTGTGGCCCCTGCTGGCCTACCTCGCCCCTGCGGCGGACGGCCACGGCCGCGACGAGCTGACGGCGGCGGTCGGCCTGCCTGCGGGCGACGCTGCCGCAGGTGCGGCCGCGGTGGTCGAACTGCTGCGGACGGCACCCGGGCTGCGGGCCGCGATCGGCGCCTGGGTGAGCCCCGACCTGAAGCTGCACGCCGAGTGGCGCGACAGCCTGCCGCCCGGCGCGGTGGGTGTGGCCGCCGAGCAGGCGGTGCTGGACGCCTGGGTACGCGAACAGACCGACGGTTTGCTGAACCGGATGCCGGTGCAGGTCAACCCGGAGACGCTGCTGGTGCTGGCGTCGGCGCTCGTGGCCAGGACCCGCTGGACGCACCCGTTCACCGACGGGATGCTCGGGGCCGCCGAAGGCCCGTGGGCCGGGCAGCGGCTGGCCGGGCTGCGCCGGACCACCACCGATTGCGACCGGCTCGCCGTGTACGACACCGCGGCCGGTCCGGTCAGCGTGCTGACCGTCGAGGGCGACAACGGCATCGACGTCGACCTGGCCATCGGACTGCCCGACGCCCCGGCCGCCGCGGTGCTGACCGCGGCCGTCGACGCCCCGGCAGCCGAGCCGTCGCGTCGCGGCTCGCAGTTCGGTGAGGGCGACACGGCGCCGGGGGTCACGGTGGGCTTCGGGTCGGGGCACGACGACACGCCCCGGCTGCTGGCCGCGCTGCCCCGGTTCACGGTGGCGTCGTCGCACGACCTGCTCGCCCACGCCGAGGTGTTCGGGCTGCGTACGGTGTCGGATCTGCGCGCGCAGCGGCTGCCCGGCGTCAGCGACTTCCCGCTGGGCGTCGGCGCGGCGGCGCAGGACCTGACCGCGTCGTTCACCGCCGAGGGCTTCGAGGCGGCAGTGGTGACCGCGTTCGCGCTGCGGGCCGGCAGCGCCCCGCCGTCGAAGCGCCCGCTGCAGGTGCGGGTGCTGCTGGACCGGCCGTTCGCGTTCGTCGCCCGCCACCGCCCGTCGGGCCTGGTGCTCGTCGCCGGCTGGGTCGCCCAGGGCGACCAGCAGACCGGCCCGGGCCCCGGCTTCGCCGGTTAGGAAGGGCACCTTCCACAACGTATACCGATGTGAAGGTGCCCTTCCTTTCTGCTGGTCGGGGCTGGTCAGGGTGGTGGTGGCGGGATACTGGTGGGGTGCGGCGGGCGGCGATCTGGAAGATCGGGATCGGGTCGGTGCTCGTCGCGGTGTCCTGCCTGCAGATGGCGGTGCCCGCGTGGGTGCTCGCGCCGCCGCAGGAGAGTGTCTTCGGGCTGCCCGTCGTGCCGGTAGTCCTGCTCGGGCTGAGTTCGGCGCTGTTCGCGGTCGGGGCGATCATCTGCGGCGAGGGGATCTGCGGGGCGTTCGGCGGTACGTCGTTGTGGGACCTGGTCGTGCGGGATCCGCTGATGGTGCTGAGGCTGCTGGCGTGCGGCGCGGCTGCCGGGCTCGTGCTGGAGATCGTCGCGCAGTGGCTGGGGCGGCTCTGGTACTACCCGTGGTGGACGACCTGGTTCTACCTGCTGGCGCTGCTGCCGGGGTTCGCGCTGTACTGGCTGTTCATCGTGGAGAGTTATCTGGCGGCCAAGGCGGTGCTCGACGCGGCCGTGCGGCGGCGGCCGGTGCTGCGTCCCGTGCGGCTGTGGCCGGTCGGCGCGGCCGCGCTCGCCGTCTTCGCCGTGCTGTCGATCCGCTGGTACGCCCAGCGCGGCTTCGTGTTCGACGTGACGGGTCCGAGCCCGGCCGCGCCGCCGTTCGGGTACACGGTGCTGGCGTTCACCGGGGTGGCGCTGCTCAGCGGGGCACTGGTGTCGGCGGTGGCGGGCCGCTACTGGGTGCCGTTCGCGGCGATCGCGCTCGCGTCGGTGCTCGTGTCGGTGGCGTTCGAGGTGCCGAACGCGGTGCACTGGCACTGGGCGTACGCCCATTTCCCGGGCCCGGCTGTGCCGGACCGGCTGCCGCTGATGGTGTTCGTGTCCTGGCCGATGCAGTATGTGGTGTTCCTGGTGGTGCCGAGCCTGTTCGTGCCGCGCCTGGCGGCGGTGTTCTGGCAGCCGCCGGGCAGGATGTGAGCGGGTCAGCGGCGCGGCGCGGCGGTCGACTGGCGGACGACCAGTTGCGGCTGGAACACGACGTGCCGGTGGCCGTGCGCGGTGTCGGTGTCGGCCTCCTCCAGCAGCAGCTGGGCGG
Organism: Catellatospora sp. NPDC049133; assembly: GCF_040648455.1. Lineage (NCBI taxonomy): Bacteria > Bacillati > Actinomycetota > Actinomycetes > Micromonosporales > Micromonosporaceae > Catellatospora > Catellatospora sp. NPDC049133. Next base: position 59,474 of record NZ_JBEZDT010000021.1, on the reverse strand, counting down.
CGGTCCGGCCGAGCTGCTCGCGGGGCTGGCGGACGGACGTCAGCGGCACGGCGGCCGCGGCGGCGAAGTCGATGTCGTCGTAGCCGACCAGGGCGATGTCCTCGGGCACCCGCAGCCCGCCGATGGTCAGCCCTTGCAGCACCCCGAGCGCGAGCAGGTCGTTGGCGCAGAAGACCGCCGTGGGCCGCCTGCCCCGCGGCAGGACGCAGATGTCCTCGGCGGCCTGCCGTCCGGCGGTCACCGACAGCGCCTTGGTCTCGAAGACCTCCAGCTCGACGCCGCCGCCGTGTTCGGCGAGGGCGGCGGCGGCACCGGCGTGCCGGTCGGCGACCTGCGCGATGCTGGCCGGCCCGCCGACGAACGCGATGTGCCGGTGGCCGAGTTCGGCCAGGTGGGCGGCGGCCAGGCGGCCGCCGAGCACGTCGTCGACGGCGACGGAGCAGCGGTTGAGCTGGCCGGAGCCGCGGTCGACGAGGACCACCGGGATGCCGCGTTCGACGAGGCGTTCGAGGCGTTCGTGGCGGCCGTTCTCGACCGGGGTGATGAGCAGGCCGCGGACCCGCTGCTCCTCGAGAGTGGCCAGGTGGCGGCCCTCGCGGGCGGGGTCCTGGCCGCTGTTGCAGACGACGAGCATGCCGCCGGCGGCCTCGACGACGGCTTCGGCGCCCTGCACGACGTCGGTGAAGAACGGGTTGGACACGTCCAGCACCACGATCGCGACGGTGCGGCTGCTGCCGGCGCGCAGGTGGCGGGCGGAGTCGTTGCGTACGTAGCCGAGTTCGTCGATGGCGTCGAGGACCCGCTTGCGGGTGGCGGGGGCGACGCTGTCGGGGCGGTTGAGCACGTTGCTGACGGTGCCCAGGGACACCCCCGCGCGCCGCGCCACCTCCTTGATGCCGGTCACCGCCATCGCTCCCTCATCCCCTGCTTCCGGTGGACACTATCGGACCGGCGGGCACGCCCCCGTCGACGATGACCACGATGAGGGTGCGCGGGCCGTGCACGCCTTCGACGCGGTCGAGTTCGATGTCGCTGGTCGCCGACGGGCCGCTGATCAGGGTCAGGGGCCGCGCCGGGTCGAGGCGGCGCAGCAGTTCGGGGACGGTCTGCACGACCTGCTCGGCGTGGATGACGCAGACGTGCCGGTCGGGGACGAGCGTCAGCGCCCGCCTGCCCTGGCCCGCCCCACCGTCGAGGGCGATGGTGCCGGTGTCGGCGCAGGCCGCCGCGCAGGCGGTGAGGACCGCGTCGACGCCGTCGAGGTCGGTGTGGCTGAGGGCGGGCCGGTCGGGGACCGCGCCCGGCACGGTGAGCCCGTCCGGCACCGCGACCCGCCAGCCCCGGGTCAGCTCGGCGAGGGTGGCGGCCAGGTCGGCCGGTGCGCACCGGTGCACGGCGGCCCGGTAGTCGCGCAGGCGGTCGGCGAGCAGGTCCAGCAGTTCGGGGGCGCCGGGGGCGTACGCGCCGGTGGTGGCGTAGTCGCGGGGGACCGGGACGGCCGCGGGGGAGGGGCCGTTCGCGGCGCGGATGCGGTGGAGGATCTCGTCGCGCGCGCTCATCGGGGGCCGTCCCCGGGGCGGGTGCGCCACCACTGCCGGAACGTCTGCGCGGGCGGGGCGGGCAGGTCGCGGGCGGCGGTCCAGGCCGACAGCGGCGGCGGCAGGCTTCGGATGCGCCCGGAGCGGGCGAACACCCGCCCGAGCCGCAGCAGGCGCTCGGCGAACCGGAACCGGCGCGGGCCGCCCATGGCCCAGGCGGCCATGGCCATGGCGAGCGCCTCAGCCGAGGGCAGCCGCCCGCGCGTGCGTGCTTCGACGTGCTCGCCGCGCAGATGGACGAGGATCGAGGGGATGTCGATGCGCACGGGGCAGACGTCGTAGCAGGCGCCGCACAGGCTGGACGCGTACGGCAGGGAGCTGTTGTCCTCGATGCCGGTCAGCTGCGGGGACAGGATCGCGCCGATCGGTCCGGGGTAGACGCTGCCGTAGGCGTGCCCGCCGGTGCGTTCGTAGACGGGGCACACGTTCAGGCAGGCCGAGCAGCGGATGCAGTGCAGCGCGCTGCGCCCGGCGGGGTCGGCGAGCACCGCGGTGCGCCCGTTGTCGAGCAGTACGAGGTGGAACTCCTGCGGGCCGTCGCCGGGGGTGACGCCGGTCCAGGTGGAGGTGTAGGGGTTCATCCGCTCGCCGGTCGAGGAGCGGGGCAGCAGCTGGAGGAACACTTCCAGGTCGGTCCAGGTGGGCACGACCTTTTCGATGCCCATGACGGTGATGAGCGTGTCGGGCAGGGTGAGGCACATGCGGCCGTTGCCCTCGGACTCGACGACGGTGACGGTGCCGGTCTCGGCGACGGCGAAGTTGGCCCCGGAGACCGCGACCTTCGCGGTGAGGAACTTGGCGCGCAGGTGGGCGCGGGCGGCCATGGCCAGGCGGCGTGGCTCGTCGGTGAGGCCGGGGTCGACGCCGGGCATGTGCCGCAGGAAGATGTCGCGGATCTCGGTGCGGTTGCGGTGGATGGCCGGGACCAGGATGTGGCTGGGCCTGTCGTGTCCGAGCTGGACGATGAGTTCGGCCAGGTCGGTCTCGACGGCGGTGATGCCGGCCGATTCCAGGGCTTCGTTGAGGCCGATCTCCTGCGTCGCCATCGACTTGACCTTGACGACTTCGGTGGCGCCGGTGGCGCGGACCAGGTCGGTGACGATCCGGTTGGCTTCGACGGCGTCGCGGGCCCAGTGCACGTGCCCGCCGCGGGCGGTGACGGCGGCTTCCAGCGCGACGAGGTGTTCGTCGAGGCGGGCCATGGTCGCGGCCTTGATCGCCTCCCCGGCTTCGCGCAGCTGCTCCCAGTCGGCGAGTTCGGCGACGGCGCGGGCGCGTTTGCCGCGGATGGTGGCGGTGGCGTGGCCGAGGTTGCGGCGTAACTGCTGGTCGGCGAGGGCCTTGTGGGCGGCGGCGGGGAACGGTTCGTCGCCGCGCAGCTGCCCGACGCCGCGGGGCGCGTGCGGCATACCCAGGAAGGTGGTCATGGCCTGCTCCCGTCGGTGGCGGCGAGGATCTGGGCCAGGTGCAGGGGGCGGACCTCGGACTCCAGCCGGGACAGGCCGCCGCCGATGTGCATGAGGCAGGACGCGTCTCCGGCGGTGACGACGTCGGCGCCGGTGGCCAGGATGTGGCCGGTCTTGTCGGCGAGCATCGCGGCGGAGGTGTCGGCGTTCTTGAGGGCGAAGGTGCCGCCGAAGCCGCAGCACTGCTCGGCGGCGGGCAGTTCGACCAGGTCGATGCCGCGCACCGCCCGCAGCAGGCGCAGCGGTTTGTCGCCCACCCGTAGCATCCGCAGGCTGTGGCAGGTGGGGTGGTAGGTGACCCGGTGCGGGAAGAACGCGCCGACGTCCTCGACGCCGAGCACGTCGATCAGGAACTCCGACAGCTCCCAGGTGCGGGTGGCCAGTTGCGCGGTGCGGGCGGCGAGGCGCTCGTCGCCGGCGTCGCGGGCGATGGTGGTGTGCTGGTGGCGCACGGAGCCGACGCACGAGCCGGACGGGGCGACGATCGCGTCGTAGGGCTCGAACACGTCGGTGTGGTGGCGCACCAGGTTGCGGGCCTGGCGGCGGTAGCCGGTGTTGATGTGCATCTGCCCGCAGCAGGTCTGCCCGGCGGGGAAGGCGACGTCGTGGCCGAGCCGTTCGAGCAGGGTCACGGTTGCCTGGGCCGCGTGCGGGAACATCGCGTCGGCGAGGCAGGTCGCGAACAGGGCTACCCGCATGCGGGCACCGGCGCTCGGGAGGTCGTGATCGGAGTGTCGGGTCCCGACCGTGGCGGGGGCGCGCCGCCGTTGAAATGAATCAACTCTCGCTCCCTGGAGATCGAACGTAACAACTCGGTAACTGCGGAGAAACCCTTGACGGGCAGTAGATCTGACTTCTAACGTCATCCTAACGGGCGGATGAAACGTTTCACAAGGTAGTGATCCGAGAAGAGGTCCACGTGCCGACACCACTGCTCACGCTCGCCGGCGTCAGCAAGTCCTTCGGCGCCGTCGCGGCATTGCGGGACGTCCGCCTGGAGCTGCACGCCGGCGAGGCGCACGCGCTGGTCGGCGAGAACGGCGCGGGCAAGTCGACGCTGGTGAAGATCCTCGCCGGGGTGCACGCCCCCGACGCCGGCACCGTCACCCTCGACGGCAGGCCGCTGTTGCCGGCCGATCCCGCCGACGCCCGCGCCGCCGGGATCGCCGTCATCTACCAGGAGCCGACGCTGTTCGCCGACCTCAGCGTCGCCGAGAACATCTTCATGGGCCGCCAGCCGCTGCGCAGCCTGCGCCGCGTCGACTACGCCGCGATGCGCGAACGCGCCGACGAACTGTTCGCCCGGCTCGGTGTGCGCCTCGACCCCGACCGGCCCGCCCGCGGACTGTCCATCGCCGACCAGCAGCTCGTCGAGATCGCCAAGGCCATCTCCCTCGACGCGCGGGTCCTGGTCATGGACGAGCCGACCGCGGCCCTGTCCGGGATCGAGGTCGAGCGGCTGTTCGCCGTCGCCCGCTCGCTGCGTGACGCCGGCACGGCGGTGCTGTTCATCTCGCACCGCTTCGACGAGGTCTTCGCCCTGTGCCAGACCGTCACCGTGATGCGCGACGGCCGGTGGGTCTCCACCGACCCCGCCGACACGCTGACCGTCGACGACGTCGTACGCCGTATGGTCGGCCGCGAGGTCTCCGCCATGTACCCCAAGCAGGACACCATCCCCGGCGAGCCCCGGCTGGAGGTGCGCGGCCTGACCAGGCGCGGCGTGTTCGACGACGTCACCTTCACCGTGCACGCCGGGGAGATCGTCGCGCTCGCCGGGCTCGTCGGCGCGGGACGCAGCGAGGTATGCCGGGCGGTCTTCGGCGTCGACCGCCACGACGCGGGCGAGGTCGCCGTCGACGGCGTACGCCTGCCCAACGGCGACACCGCCGCCGCGATCCGCGCCGGACTCGCCCTGGTCCCCGAGGACCGCCGCCAGCAGGGCCTGGTCATGGAGCTGTCCGTCGAACGCAACACCAACCTGCCGCGCCGCTGGAGATTGACCCGCGGCGGGCTGCTGTTCGGCGGCGACGAGCGCCGCGCCGCCACGACCTGGGCACAGCGCCTGCAGGTCAAGGCGGGCCGGCTCACCGACCCGGTGTCCACCCTGTCCGGCGGTAACCAGCAGAAGGTCGTGCTGGCCAAGTGGCTGGCCACCGCGCCGAAGGTGCTGATCGTCGACGAACCCACCCGCGGCATCGACGTCGGCACCAAGGCCGAGGTGCACCGGCTGCTGTCGCAGCTGGCCGCCGACGGCGTCGCGGTGCTCATGGTCTCCAGCGAACTCCCGGAGGTGCTCGGTATGGCAGACCGCGTCCTGGTGATGCACGAGGGACGGCTGACCGCCGACATCGGCCGCGCACGGGCCGACGAGCAGTCGGTCATGCTCGCCGCGACCGGGCAGGCGGCCGCCGCATGACCGCCGTCGACACCGCCCCCGCCGAGACGGCCACCACCGGCGGAGCCAGGCTGGCCCGGCGCGCCTTCGCCGTACGCGAACTCGGCATCGCCCTGGCCCTGGTGCTGCTCGTGGTGACCACCACGATCGTCAACCCGCGCTTCCTCAGCGCGCAGAACCTCAAGGACCTGCTGCTGGGCTCCACGATCCTGGCGATCCTGGCCGTCGGGCAGGCCGTCGTGGTCATCACCCGCAACGTCGACCTGTCCGTAGGCTCCATCCTGGGCCTGTCGGCGTTCGCGACCGGGGCGGTGTTCGTCGCCGTGCCCGGCCTGCCGATCCCGCTGATGCTGGTCGTCGGCACGGCCCTCGGGGCGGTGCTCGGCGCGGTCAACGGCGGCCTGATCGCCGCCGCCCGGGTGCCCGCGCTCGTGGTCACCCTCGGCACGCTGTACATGTTCCGGGGCGTGGACTACATGTGGGCCACCGGCCGGCAGATCAACGCCGCCGACATGCCCGCCGCGTTTCTGCGCATGGGCACCGCGACAGTGCTCGGCGTGCCGGTGCTCGCCCTGTTCGCCGCCCTGGTCCTGGTCGCCGTCGGCTACGTGCTGCGTAACCACCGCAGCGGCCGCGAGCTGTACGCCATCGGCTCCGACCCGGCCGCGGCCCGGCTGTCCGGCATCCCCAGTGGCCGCCGCGTCTTCTACGCGTTCGTGGCCAGCGGCGCGCTCGCGGGCCTGGCCGGAGTCCTGCACGCCGCCCGGTTCGGCACCCTCGACGCCAACGCGGGCCTGGGCACCGAACTCAACGTCGTCGCTGCGGTCGTCGTCGGCGGCGTGGCGATCTTCGGCGGCAGCGGCTCGGTCTACGGCGCGGCCCTGGGCGCGGTCCTGCTGACCACGATCCGGGCCGCGCTGCCGGTGCTCGGCATCAACCCGTTCTGGCAGGACGCCGCGGTCGGCGCGCTGATCCTCGCCGCGATCGGCCTCGACCGGGCGCTGTCGGCCCGCGTCGCGCGCAGCCTGCGAGAGAGGAAGGCCCATGTCTGAGCCCGTCGCCCGGATCCGCCGCGCCCTGGGCACCTGGGACGTGGTCGTGCTGCTGGCACTGGTCGCCGTCGCCGTGATCGGCGCGCTGACCATCGACGGCGTCGCCAGCCCCCGGTTCTGGCGCTTCGTGGTCCTGGAGGCGATCCCGATCGCCCTGATCGCCCTGCCGATGACCCTGATCGTCATCACCGGCGAGATCGACCTGTCGGTGGCCAGCGTGCTCGGGCTGACCTGCTCGGTGATGGGTCAGCTGTGGGTGTCGGGGGTGACCTCGCTGCCCCTGCTGATCGCGCTCGCCCTGCTGCTGGGCGCGGTGCTCGGGGCCGTCAACGGACTGTTCGTCACCGGGTTCGGGTTGCCGTCGCTCGCGGTGACCATCGGCACCCTGGCCCTCTACCGCGGCCTGGCCTACGTCGTGCTCGGCGACCGGGCCGTCGCGAACTACCCGACGACCTGGACCACCACGGCGATCCAGCCGCTGCCGGGCACCACCATCCCGTGGATGATCCTGGTCGTCGCCGCGCTGGCCGTTGTGTTCGCGGTCGTCCTGCACGCCATGCCGATCGGCCGCGGCCTGTACGCGATGGGCAACAACGCCGAGGCGGCGCGCTTCGCCGGGGTCAACGTGCGGCTCACCAAGTTCTGGCTGTTCGTCGCGTCCGGCGCGATGTCCGCGCTCGCCGGGGTGTTCTGGACGCTTCGGTTCGCCAGCGCCCGCGCCGACAACGGCAGCGGCTTGGAACTGGCCGTCGTCGCCGCGGTCCTGCTCGGCGGGGTGTCCATCTTCGGGGGCCGGGGCGCGCTGCTGGGCGTGCTGGCCGCCGTCGCCCTGCTCGGGGTGCTGCGCAACGCGCTGCAGCTGGCGTACGTGCCGGCGAACACGCTGACGGTGATCACCGGCTCCCTGCTGATCGCTTCGGTCGTCGGACCGAATGTCGCCGCGATGCTGCGCGAGCGGCTACGCCGGCGGCGAACCACCACTGTTTCGCCCTCTTCCTGACGCCGCCTGCTCCTCGCGGCCACCCCCGATGAAAGGAAGCACTCCCATGAGATCAGGCACGAAGCGGATACGCCTGGTGGCGATGGCCGCCCTGACGGCGCTCACGTTCGCCACGGCGGCCTGCGCCGAGGACGGCGGCGACGGCACCACCCCCGGCGAGTCGACGGGCAGCATGAAGACCGGCCTGAAGATCGCGTTCCTGCCCAAGCAGGTCAACAACCCGTACTTCACCACCTCCGACAACGGCGGCAAGGCCGCGGTCGAGGAGATCAAGGGCAGCTACAGCGAGACCGGCCCGTCCGAGGCCAGCCCGTCGGCGCAGGTCAGCTACATCAACACGCTGTCGCAGCAGAACACCGACGTGATCGTGGTGTCCGCCAACGACAAGGACGCCATCTGCGGCGCGCTCAACGAGGCCCGCCAGGCCGGCGCGAAGGTCGTCACGTTCGACTCCGACACCAACCCGACCTGCCGCGACCTGTTCATCAACCAGGCCACCGCCGAGGGCATCGCCGCCAACCAGGTGAAGCTGATCTCCGAGGCGGTCGGCCCGGACGGCGGCGAGATCGCGATCCTGTCGGCGACCGCGAACGCCACCAACCAGAACGCCTGGATCGAGCTGATGAAGACCGAACTCGGCAAGCCCGAGTACGCCAAGCTCAAGCTCGTCGACACCGTCTACGGCGACGACCAGGACCAGAAGTCGTTCACCGAGACCCAGGCGCTGCTGGCCAAACACCCCAACCTCAAGGGCATCATCTCGCCGACCACCGTCGGCGTCGCCGCGGCCGCCCGCTACCTGTCCGGATCCACGTACAAGGGCAAGGTGCAGCTGACCGGGCTGGGCACGCCGAACCAGATGAAGGCGTTCGTCAAGGACGGCACCGTCAAGGCGTTCGCCCTGTGGAACCCGGCCGACCTCGGCTACCTGGCCGCGTACGCCGGTGGGGCGCTGGCGTCCGGCCTGATCACCGGCAAGGAGGGTGACAAGTTCACCGCCGGAAAGCTCGGCGAGTACACCGTCGGCAAGGACGCCACCGTGCTGCTCGGCGACCCGTTCACGTTCAACGCGTCCAACGTCGACCAGTTCAACTTCTGACCCGGTAAGGAGGCATGGCGTGCGCCGGATCTGCTTCACCCTCCAGGTCAGACCCGACCGGCTGGAGGAGTACCGGCGCCGCCATGCCCAGGTCTGGCCCGACATGCTCGCCGCGCTGCGCGACACCGGCTGGACCGACTACAGCCTGTTCCTGCGCGAGGACGGCCTGCTGGTGGGCTACCTGCTCACCGACGACTTCGACGCCGCCCTGGCGGCCATGGACCGCACCGACGTCAACGCCCGCTGGCAGGCGCAGATGGCCGGGTTCTTCGACACCGGCCGACCCGACCAGCACATGCACGTGCTCACCGAGGTGTTCCACCTTGAAGACCAGCTAGGAGACCAGTGATGACCGACCTCGCGCCGCAGACCAGGTCGCGCGTGCTTTCGACCCTGCGCGGGCAGCGCATCGAGACGGCCTCCTGGGCGTACGGCAACTCCGGCACCCGGTTCAAGGTGTTCGCCCAGCAGGGCGTGCCCCGCGACCCGTACGAGAAGATCGCCGACGCCGCCACCGTGCACCGCTTCACCGGCGTCGCCCCGACCGTGGCGCTGCACATCCCCTGGGACAAGGTCGACGACTACGCCGACCTGGCCCGCCACGCCGCCGACCTGGGCATCACCCTGGGCACCATCAACGCCAACGTCTTCCAGGACGACGACTACAAACTCGGCAGCGTCACCAACGCCGACCCGGCCGTACGCCGCAAAGCCGTCGGCCACCTGCTCGAATGCGTCGACATCATGGACGCCACCGGATCCCGCGACCTGAAGCTGTGGTTCTCCGACGGCACCAACTACCCCGGCCAGGACGACGTGCGCACCCGTCAGGACCGGCTCGCCGCCGCGCTGCGCGAGACCTACGGCCGGCTCGGCCCCGACCAGCGGATGCTGCTGGAGTACAAGCTGTTCGAACCGGCCTTCTACATGACCGACGTGCCCGACTGGGGCACCGCCTACCTGCACTGCACGCAGCTCGGCGAGCGCGCCCAGGTCGTCATCGACACCGGCCACCACGCTCCCGGCACCAACATCGAGTTCATCGTCGCGATGCTGCTGCGCGCCGGACGCCTCGGCGGATTCGACTTCAACTCCCGCTTCTACGCCGACGACGACCTGATGGTCGGGTCGGCCGACCCGTTCCAGCTGTTCCGGATCATGCACGAGATCGTGCTCGCCGGGGCGCTGGAGCCCGCCGCCGGGATCGCGTACATGCTCGACCAGTGCCACAACATCGAACCGAAGATCCCCGCGGTGATCCGGTCGGTGATGAACGTGCAGGAGGCCACCGCCAAGGCGCTGCTCGTCGACCACGTCGCGCTGGCCGCCGCGCAGCAGGCCGGTGACGTGCTCGAAGCCAACGCCGCGCTGATGGACGCCTACCACACCGACGTGCGCCCGATGCTGCGCGAGCTGCGCGAGGACATGGGCCTGGACCCCGACCCGATCGGCGCCTACAAGCGCTCGGGGTACTTCGAGAAGATCCGCGACGAGCGCGCGCAGGGCCAGGCCGCGGGCTGGGGCGCGTGATGGCCGCCAAAAACGAGCTGCTCGGCCGCTCCCACCGGCTCGGCGCGGACCCGGCTTACACCAACTACGCCGGTGGCAACACCTCCGCGAAAGGCGAGGAGATCGATCCGGCGACCGGGCAGCCGGTGCGGCTGATGTGGGTGAAGGGCTCCGGCGGGGACCTCGGCACCCTGACCGAGGCCGGGCTCGCGGCCCTGCGCCTGGACCGGCTGCGGGCCCTGGCCGACGTGTACCCGGGCGTCGACCGCGAGGACGAGATGGTCGGCCTGTTCGACTACTGCCTGCACGGGCGCGGCGGCGCGGCCCCGTCGATCGACACCGCCATGCACGGGCTGCTCGACGCCGAACACGTCGACCACCTGCACCCTGACGCCGGGATCGCGCTCGCCACGGCGGCCGACGGGCCGGCGCTGACCAAGGAGTGCTTCGGGGACCGGGTGGTGTGGGTGCCGTGGCGGCGGCCCGGGTTCCAGCTCGGCCTGGACATCGCCGCCGTACGCCGGGCACACCCGGCGGCGATCGGGGTGATCCTCGGCGGCCACGGCATCACCGCCTGGGGCGACACCAGCGACGAGTGCGAGCAGCGCTCGATCGAGATGATCCGCACCGCGCAGGCGTTCCTCGACGAGCGCGGCCGCCCCGAGCCGTTCGGGGCGCGGCTGCCCGAGTACGAGCCGCTGCCCGCACCGGAACGGCACACCCGCGCGGCGGCACTCGCGCCGGTGCTGCGCGGCCTGGCCTCCACCGACCGTCGCCAGGTCGGCCACTACACCGACACCGCCGAGGTGCTGGACTTCCTCGCCGCCGCCGAGCACCCGCGGCTGGCCGCGCGGGGCACCTCGTGCCCCGACCACTTCCTGCGCACCAAGGTCCGCCCCATGGTGCTCGACCTGCCGCCCACGGCCGGTCTCGACGAGACGATCACCCGGCTCCGGGAGCTGCACGCCGTCTACCGCGACGAGTACGCCGCCTACTACCAGCGTCATGCCGACGCCGACTCGCCGCCGATGCGCGGCGCGGACCCGGCGATCGTGCTGGTGCCCGGCGTGGGCATGTTCAGCTTCGGCCGCGACAAGCAGACCGCCCGGGTGGCAGGGGAGTTCTACGTCAACGCGATCAACGTCATGCGCGGCGCGGAGGCGGTCTCCCGGTACGAGCCGATCCCCGAGGCGGAGAAGTTCCGGATCGAATACTGGGCCCTCGAAGAGGCGAAACTGGCGCGGATGCCCCAGCCCAAGCCGCTCGCGGCCCGAATCGCGCTGGTCACCGGCGGCGGCTCCGGCATCGGGCGGGCGGTCGCGCTGCGCCTGGCCGCCGAGGGCGCCTGCGTGGTGGTCGCCGACCGTGACCCCGAATCGGCGGCCAAGGTCGCCGCCGAGATCGGCACGGCAGACGCCGCCGTCGCGGTCGAGGTCGACGTCACCGACGAGGCACAGATCCGGGCCGGGTTCGCCGCGGCGGCGCTCGCGTTCGGCGGGGTGGACCTGGTCGTCAACAACGCCGGGCTCTCGGTGTCGAAGCCGCTGCTGGAGACCACGCCCGCCGACTGGGACCGGCAGCACGACGTGATGGCCCGGGGATCCTTTCTGGTCTCCCGCGAAGCCGCGCGGACCATGATCGCGCAGGGTTCTGGTGGCGACATCGTCTACATCGTCAGCAAGAACGCGGTCTTCGCCGGGCCGAACAACGTCGCGTACGGCGCGGCCAAGGCCGACCAGGCCCACCAGGTGCGGCTGCTCGCCGCCGAACTCGGCGAGCACGGCATCCGGGTCAACGGCGTCAACCCCGACGGCGTCGTACGCGGGTCGGGCATCTTCGCCTCCGGCTGGGGGGCCAAGCGAGCCGCCGTCTACGGGGTGCCCGAGGAGAAGCTAGGGGAGTACTACGCCCAGCGCACCCTGCTCAAACGGGAGGTGCTGCCCGAGCATGTCGCCAACGCGGTCTTCGTGCTCGCCGGGGCCGAACTGTCCCACACCACCGGCCTGCACGTGCCCGTCGACGCCGGGGTCGCCGCGGCGTTCCTGCGATGAGCGCCCGGACGGCCACGACCCGGGTCGCCGCCGTCGACCTCGGCGCGGCCAGCGGCCGGGTGATGGCCGCCCGGGTCGGCCCGGACCTGCTGGAACTGACCGAGGTCGCGCGCTTCGCCAACACCGCGGTACGCGCCGGCGGCACCCTGCACTGGGACGTGCTGAACCTGTATCGCAGCATCCTCGACGGGCTGCGCGACGCCGGGCCGGTCGACTCGATCGGGATCGACTCGTGGGCCGTCGACTACGGCCTGCTCGACGCCGACGGGCGGCTGCTGGGCAACCCGGTGCACTACCGGGACTCGCGCACCGACGGGGTCATCGAGCGGGTGCTGCGGCAGGTGCCGCCGGAACGGCTGTACGCGACCACGGGACTGCAACTGCAGCCGTTCAACACCCTGTTCCAGCTCGTCGCCGCCCGTGACACGGCGCAGCTCGCGGCGGCGCGGACGCTGCTGCTGATGCCCGACCTGCTGGCGTACTGGCTGACCGGCGAGATCGGCGCGGAACGCACCAACGCCTCGACGACGCAGCTGCTCGACGTGAACACCGGCACGTGGGCGGCGGAGCTGGCCGGGCAGGTCGGCATCCCCGCGGGCATCCTGCCGCCGCTGCGTGAGCCCGGCCAGGCGGTCGGCGTGCTCAAGGCGGATGCCGGACTCGGACCTGTGCAGGTCACCACCGTGGCCTCGCACGACACCGCGTCGGCGGTCGTCGGTGTGCCGGCGCGGGGCGAGCGGTTCGCGTACCTGTCCTGCGGCACGTGGTCGCTGGTCGGGGTCGAGCTGGACCGGCCCGTGCTCACCGAGCAGAGCCGGGCGGCGAACTTCACCAACGAGATCGGCGTCGACGGCACCGTCCGATACCTGCGCAACGTGATGGGCCTGTGGCTGCTGCAGGAATGCCAGCGGGTCTGGAGAGACGACGATGTGGAGCCGCTGCTGCGGGCGGCGGCTCGTTGTGCCGCCTTCCGTTCGGTCATCGACCCTGACGACCCGGTGTTCCTGCCGCCGGGCGACATGCCCGCGCGGATCGCCGAAGCGTGCCGCCGGACCGGGCAGCCGGTGCCGGGCACACCGGCGGAGACGGTGCGCTGCATCCTCGACAGCCTCGCCCTGGCCCACCGCGCGGCGATCCTCGACGCCCAGCGGCTGTCCGGGCGGGAGGTCGACGTCGTGCACATCGTCGGCGGGGGAGCGCGCAACGAGCTGCTGTGCCAGCTCACCGCCGACGCATGCGGGCTGCCGGTGCTCGCCGGGCCGGTCGAGGCGACCGCGCTCGGCAACATCCTGGTCCAGGCCCGCGCGCTCGGCGCGGTCGGCGGCGAGTTGGCGGACCTGCGCAAGCTGATCCGCGACACGCAGCCGGTGCGCCGCTTCGAGCCGCAGGGCAACGATGCGGACTGGGCGGCGGCCGCGGCTCGCCTGACCCGCTGACGGCATAAGATGCACCTGACTTCAAGGCATGTGGGAAGCATGTGTGCACATCCTCGACGACCCGACCGGGCTGTCTGAACGCGCTCGAGACCTCCTGGCCCGAACCGGTTGGCGCAAAACCGAATCCAGCCCGCGCCTGGCGACCGACTTTCACCGCGTCCGCGACCGGACGGGTAGCCTGATCCCGGCTCCGATGAAGCTCGTGATCCGCAGGGAAGGGTTCGCGGCCCGCTTCGGCGGGCTTCAGTACATGGTGCGCCAGAGCGTGCTCATGCCCGGCGGCGCTCACGAGGTCCAGTATTGGTGGGACTTCGACCTGGGTGACTGGATGCGGCGCGACGTGCGAGGCTGGCACTTCGAATTCATCGGCGAGCACATCTCGTCACCGGTGGCGTATGCCGTGCACACCGACGGGCGGGTCGGGGTGACCGACGGCGGCCCGTTCCTGGAGATCGCGCCGTCGGTGTACCACCTCATCGAGAACCATGCCGTTCTGGACCAGGTGGCGTCCTGGCATCCCTGGCATGAGCCTGCCGCCGGATCCGGCTGGGTGGCGCTCGTCGACCACCTGGCGGCACAGCTGGATGGACTCACCGAGGTGGCTGAGGCGTCAGGGCCGTGTTCCCGCTGGCTCTTGGGCGAGAACGTCGCCATACGTGACGCGATGAGTTACACCAGCGATGGACCGCGTACCCGCTGTGTCCGTGTGTGGGTACGCGGCGAGCAAGGTCTCAGCCAGGTCCGGGCGGCGCTCGCGTAGGCCACGGCTGACATCCGGCGTAAGCCGGGCACCTGCCGCAAAAATACGGCCGGGCAGCAGCATCGGTGATCTACCGTGTGCCCATGCGAAAGAGCTGGCGCTCCCCGTTCTGGAACATCGTCCTGTGCCTGGTGATGTCGGTGATGGCGCTGACGTCGACCGCCAGCACCATCGGGTGCTTCGAGCACCCGGGGGGATGGTGGGCGGGCATCGGCTTCGCGGTGATGACCGGCCTTCTGCTGGTGGGAGCGGTTCGGGCGTTGTTCGTCGGCGTATCAGCCGGTCCGCAGGGCATCACGGTGAGGGGCGTGACCAAGACGACGAGGATTGCCTGGAGTGAGATCTCGCAGATCACGCTGGGCGGACTCAACTCTGCCGCAGCGGGTGGCGCCGGGGCGTCTGCCCCGGTCGTGACTCGGATGCGGCAGGGACAGCCGGATCAGCGGGTCGAACTCAAGGAGCTCGGAAGTTACGGGATGTCGAGCGGGCCGAGCCTTGCCGAACGTGCGGTCGCAGATCTCAACGAATGCCTTGCGGCCTGGCACGAGAGCAACCGCGCTGCCGAGGACCCGGATGCCGCGCGACGCCGCACCTAGGTGCTCGACAAGCCGACCGCACCAGTCGGAGGCGTCTGTTTGAATCGCTGATGTGGCGACGCGCCTCGGTGCAGGAGGTGGCTGCCGGGTGGTGCCCGACGTCCGGGTATCGGGCTCAGCTGAGAATAGGCGGATGAATGGGTGAGCGGCGGGGCGTCATCCTGTACGGACACGTGGCGGACGCCGTGGCGGAAGCGTTGCGCCAGATAGATCCGCGGTACTGCCCGAGCATCGATCAGGATGGCGTCCTCGGGCACCCCGTGCGCTATCGAGTACTCGCGGTAAGCCACTGCCAAGCCGGTGGCTGCCAACTTCGCCGAGCCCGGTTCTACCACGGCAGGATGGCGCGCGGTGGACGGAATCGAAGGCAGAAAGCCGCTGGGTGCTTCCATGCTGAGTCAGCTGACTTGAGAGGGCTGCCGCTGCCCTATTCGGCATCCCGTTCCGCATCCGCGCATGGGCCTGCGGCGAACTCGTATGCCCGCTCGACATGTGCCACCTCAACGCGGTAACGCGCAAGCCACTTCTGCCGGCCGAGCTGCTGTGCCAGCACATGCTCGGGGTTTCGCTTCCAGGCGTGGATCGATTCGGCGTCGGCGTAGTAGATGACGACCAGATCGCTGCCGTCCGGCAGAACCGCCGACTCCCGGCCCAGGTAGCCGGGCTGGGCTTCGGCCAGGGTGACCATCTGCTCGTTCATTGCGGCGTAGCCTTCGGGATCCGTTCCGCTCGGCGTGATCGTGAAGATGGCGACGTGGTACGGCGGCTCAGGCCGGGTCCAGTAAGGAGTGGTCACGGCTTATGGTAGTTGCTCGCCCGGTGAACCGATCATTCGGGCGAACGTATCGAGTGAGCGGTGCTCGCGCGATCGCTGGACATCGTGACCTGCGCGGGCGTGGTGACCGGCCGTTCCGCATGACCGGCCCGATGTGCGCCTACACCGACCTCACGACGCCGGAAGTTCTTCACGCTCGGTGATCATCCGTAGCCATCCCTCCAGGACGACGACGAACTCTTCGAGGTCGGAAGTGGTGTGGGAGGCTCGCTCATGGTCCCAGTCGGGGTCTAGGACAACGATGCGGAAGCCGCAGCTGTGATACCAGCCGGCGTCGATGTTGATCTCCCGAGCCTGCAGGCCGCCCTTGCGCGCCGCCTCCTGCTCGGTCAGCCACGGCGGTCGTGCGGTGCGTGCCCAATACAGGTCCTCAGAGTCGTTGGCCTCGACTCTTCCATCTGGCAGGCGTCGGACCAGCAGTGTGTTGTAGATGACGTTCCAGCCCATGGGCACGCGCAGCGGCAGCAGGCCCCAGTCCTCGGTGATGGCTGCGGCCAGCGGGGATTCGGCCGGAAGCCGGAAGATCGCATCCATGTGCCGACAGCCTAGTCAGGAGTGGCTGCCAACCGCCCGGCGCTAGCAGTTCGGGTCTGTCACGAGCATCGGCGAGCGGGTGGCGAGCTCGCTGAGCACCTCGGCTGTCGTGGTCGCCTTCATGCGGTCCAGTTCGTCGGCGGTGATCCCGACGACGGTCAGGAACCGTGCTGAACCGTGGGGTGAGTCGATCGGCGGCAGTTCCGGGTCGGCGGCGAATGCGATGGCCCGGAGGCGGGTGGTGTCCTTGCCGGTGATCGGGCCGCCCGGGTCCATGCGATGATCCTCCGCGAAGGCCCTGCCGCTCGTGAACACGTAGTCGACCAGTCGCTCAAGCAGGCGCAGGGACCATGCGGGCGGCTGTTCTCCATCCAGTGGAACGCGCATCGTCAGCTCGAAACCCCAGCCGCTGACCTCCGGGTCGTCACTGTCCTTGGAAAAGAGTTCGGTCAGGCCGAACGTCACCAGCAGCCAGTGTTCTGCGCATCGGTACGCGCTCAATCCGTACAGGCCCTGGCCAGGGAGTTTGTTCGAGCCCCAGTGGAGCGGGTTCCGATCAGCCACCTTGGTGGCGACCGCCGACTCGATGGCGTCCCATCCGGGAGCTTTGTCCGCAACCTCGCCCATGTTCTCTCCGTAACCTGGCGGGTGACTGCTACCTGACCTGACCAGGCTAGATCATCCGTCAATCGGTGACC
Source organism: Catellatospora sp. NPDC049133 (assembly GCF_040648455.1). Lineage (NCBI taxonomy): Bacteria > Bacillati > Actinomycetota > Actinomycetes > Micromonosporales > Micromonosporaceae > Catellatospora > Catellatospora sp. NPDC049133. The sequence continues at coordinate 42,442 of NZ_JBEZDT010000021.1, read as the reverse complement.
GGGAGCGGTGCCGCGGCGCGGGCGAGACGGACGAGGTCGTGGTTGACGTCGGCGAACGGGTTGTCGCTGGTGCAGCTGGACGGCTACCTGCCGAAGGCCTTGCCTCTTCGCTCCTACTGGAAGAAGGTGCGAATACGCACCGTCCGGTTGATGCCGAGGCTAGGATCAGTCCACCTGATGTGTGCCGTGCAATCGGCCACATCGAGCCGACGGAACGTCACAGTGACGGCGTCGACCGCCCGGGGCTCCGGCCAGTCCGGCAGATCGCGAAGATCGCGTGGGGGTTCGTCGCCTCGCACGCGGAATACCGTCAGGGGCGACGTTCCGCCGGAAATGCTGATCTCCAGATCCGCGGACTCGCAGCCGGTGACATCGAACATTCCCCTGATCGAGCCGAAAAACGTTTCCTCCCACGGTATGCCTTGGGTGGCGACCATGGTGGTCGACAGCGTTGCCGCGGGTGGCGCGGTCCAGTCGTAGTGGATCTCTGACCTGCAGCTGTAGGTCCAACAGGTGTCGTCTTGGACAAGGGGCTTCTCGCCGCTCTCGAATCGCAGCGGCTGGATCACCGTAATGATGGAAAGAGCCAGTAGCGGCAGAACAATGAAACCGAGATGGGTCCCCAATCGGATCAGAGGCGTCCGGAACATCACGAAGAACACCGCGAACCTGATCGGGGGCGCCCCGGTGGTGGTCCTCGTCGGAAAGTAGACGCCGTTAGGTGCCAGCAACTGAAGTCGGTCTTGTAGGCGGGCGTGACGGAACTGGTAGGCGGCCCCAGGCTGACGAAGCACGCCACGTTCGTGGGCATCTTCGAGGAACGGGATCAGCCGCAAGGGAAGTTTTCCGCTGAGCGCCAACCTCATACGTCGAATGAAGTACGAACCCCATACGGTTTCCAGGAAACACCATCCGCCACAGAGCAGCCCGGCCACTCCAGCCCAGGTCCACGCGACCTGCGGATCGGCGTCGAAGCCTCCGCCGAGCACGACGCCGACGAGACCACCCACGCCGATCGCGATGGTCGAGGCCAGCACTGAGGACATCCATCGATAGCGGCGCAGGTGAGCGCGGATGCCGATGACATTGTCATCGGCCACCACATCCTCGTCCAGTTCGAACAGCAAGCTGCGAACCTTGGGGTACGCCCAGGCGGAAAGGGCTGTCATCACGATGCCCATCAGCCAATTGGCGGCGACGTAGTTGAACAATCCGGCGACGATCGGCAAAACGACCATCGCCACATTCAAGGTCGGTCCGCCGGAGCCTATGTTCCACCACCGCAGTTCACGAGGCCCGCGCGCCAGCGTCGCCAACCAACGTCGTGCCCGATCGACAGGCAAGCCCGGGCGAAGAGACTGATCGTAGGCCGCTGGTACAAACGCGTCGAGCAGATGGTTTTCGATGGCGGCGGCCTCTTCGAACCCTAGGAGTTCCGATGGGTCACGCCGACCTCGGCGATAGGTGACTCTGAGCAGATACAGCATCAGCGGGGTGCGCAGCGCAGTTGCGAGTGAACCGTCCGGCTGCTCGGCCAGATGATCGATCACCGATCGCCAACTGTCGAGATCTGTGCCGGCGATGCGCTCCACGTAGGATGTCAATGAGGGTGCATCGACAGGATCGATCTCGACCACGAGCGCCCGGCTCAGATATTGCCGATCTGATTGCACAGCCGTCTCGTAGAACTCGGGCCGCGAGGTCAGCAGGAAGGTCATCATATCGGTGAACTGATTGTCGATCTTCTCGACCATCGGGTTCTTCGATCCGGTCAGGACTTCGTCGAGCCCGTCCAGGACCGGTGTCACCCGACCGGTCGCCACAAGCCGGCGCAACACCTCCGGACCGAACCTCCGGGCGATCTCCGGAAAGTCCTGCACCAGCTTGCTCGCCATCCACGCGCCCAACGGAACCTGCGGATTCCACGACGACAACGGAAGGTAGACACCTGGCAACTTCATCGCGGTGAGTTGCGCCAGAACGGTCTTGCCCGCACCAGCCTCGCCCAGCAGAACCACATGGCGACGTTCACGTACCAGCCCAACCAATGCCGAACCGTCGACGACTACGTCATCGGCGTGGCGTTGCACGTGTCGCGATGTGGTCCGGACGCGCAGGATCACCGGAGCAGACCATACCTCCCGGCTCCCGGTTTCCGCGGTCAGCCGGACGTTGACCTCTTCGGTCAACGCCGCCAACGCAGCGTCCAGGACTTCGATGCTGATCTCGGAGGTCGGCCACCACTTCAACACGATGCGGTTCCACAGGCGTTCGGTGAGCTTGAACGCGAACACTGCTGCTGCCACCGCCACACCGGCGGCCCCGGTGTCGCGAGCCAAGCCGATCAGGTCTTGGCCGATTTCCAATGTTGTGAAACTATCCGCCCACGTCAAAAACGAGCCCATGTACCGGCGCGCGATCGCCCATACCGTGATCAGTACCAGCAGGAAAACCAATCCCGCCAGAGGTTTCCGCAACCGCATCACATCGGTAGTGTCCCATCACGACTCCAGCTGCACACTGATGGCATACCGGCTGATTACCCTGCAAATTTGGCTTGCCGGGGCCTCTACTGTGCGTCTTGGTGCTCGGACACCAGCCGAATGTACGAACGATGCCGACCGGCTTCGCCGCTAGCCGCGTCCGGCCTGTATGCCGTGCCGTGCGACGAACCCCAAGAAGTCCTCCGCGACCGGGGACGGTTCATCGTCGTCGTGGTAGTAGAACCACACCTCTCCACGACACCGGCCGTGCTCGACCGGGAAGCCCCAGAAGTCCCCGGTGCCCACCGGTGCCAGGGCCACGGCCGACCCGTCGGGGAACTCGGCCCGGCTCACGGTGACGATGTCCTGGCTCTCCTTGCTCGACCTGCCCACACGGACGGGCAGCAGGTCGACGAAGCCGAACATGCCACCGCCATACCGCTCCATGAACACCTTGTACTGCGCCGGCAGCGTCGCGCCCAGGGCCCGCTCCGCTTCGGTGATTTCTTCCGGTGTCGCGGTCCGGCCCTCGATCAGCTTGAACCTGTCTCTGTCGAAGGTCGCCGCGCGTGCGCGCAGGGGCTCGACGAGCCGGTCGAACTGTTCGAACTCCACGCTGTCAGGTTAGGCCAGTCCGGGTGTGTGGTGGGCGGCTCAGCGGCAGCCGCTCAACGTCGTTCGTGCGTTGCGTCTGCAGGCCGCGATGCTGCTTTCGTGTCGAAGTCGCCCGCGTCGGCGGCGAGCTGCTGGCCGGCGGCCGTACCTCACGGTAGGCCGCCGGCCAGGGGCGCGTCAGTTCACGGTGATCACCACACTGCCGGAGTGGGTCGCGCCGGCGCTGTCGGTCAGCGTCAGCCAGGCGGTGTACGTGCCCTTGCGGCTGTAGACGTGGCTGGCCGTGGCGGCGTGCACGGTGGCGGTGTTGTCGCCGAAGCGCCATTCCCGGTCCACGATCGTGCGTCCGGGCGGGGCCGTGGAGGTGCTGGTGAAGTTGACGGTGAGCGGCCCGGTCCCGGTGGTCGGGGTGGCCCCGACGGTCAGTGTCGCGCCGGTCTCGGCCTTGACGCCGCGCCCGTTGAACCGCAGCCAGTCCAGGGCCATGATGTCCGGGTCGCCGGTCTGCCCGGACTTGACGAACTTGAGGTACAGCGTGAACGTGCCGCCCGGGTTGGTCAGCGGCACGGTCGGTGAGATGACCGAGTCGTAGCTGCCGGTGACCGGGATGGTCGCCGTGCCCAGCAGCGCGCCGGTGGGGGAGCCGTTGCGGAACTCGATGGTCCCGCCGGTGCCCGCTGAGCTGGCCCCGACCACGACACCGCTGATGTTCTGCAGGTTGACCGGCCCGATGTTGATCCAGTCGCCGTTGTCGATGTCGCCGAGCCGGCGTCCGGCCTGTGCCGTGGCCCGGTCGAGCACGCTCACCCCGGAGGAGGCGTCGAAGTGCTCGGCCTCCATGCTGCGCGTCTGCAACTCGACCTGCAGCGAGCCGACCAGCGCGGGCACGCCGGTCGCACCGGCGTCGGTGTACTGCGCACTGATCAGCGTGAACAGGTTGGTGCCGGGCCCGTGCCCGTCACCGCCGCCGGACTCGGTGACCAGGGTGCCGGAGCAGCCGACGTAGTTGTCGAGCGGGTGGGCGTGCGAGTCGTGTCCGAGCAGCGTCTGCACCACGACCCGGTTGCAGTCGATGGTGGTGTCCTCCGGGTCGGTGACGGTCACGGTGTACGGGATGCGGTCGCCGAACTCGAAGAAGCCGCCCTGCGGCACGTTGATGGTGACGGTCGGCCGGGTGTTGCCGACGGTGATCTCGGTGCTGGCCACGGCGGTCAGCCCGGCCGCGCCGGTGACGGTCAGCCGGGCGCTGAACCGGCCACGTGTGGTGTACGTGTAGGACGGGTTGGCGGCGGTGGAGTCGACGGTGCCGTTGCCGTCGAAGTCCCACGCGTAGCTGGTCGCCCCGACCGAGCCGGCGCTGGAGAACGTGACGGCCAGCGGCGCGGGGCCGTTGTCCCGGCTCGCGGTGATCTTCGCGGTGGGCGGCACGCCGTTGGCCACGTAGTCGATGCGGTAGATGCCCGCGCCGTCGTTGGAGCCGCCGCGCCCGCTGCCGGACCCGGCCCCGAAGTCGATGACGTACAGCGACCCGTCGGGCCCGAACTCGGCCTCGAACGGCTGGATCCAGCTCATTCCGGCGAAGATCCCGTTGATGGACTGCAGCCCGCCGACGGTGGTGGGCCCGAAGCGCGGGTCGGTGAACGTCTGCGCCGTCTTGTGCAGCGACAGCGTCTTCCACCACTGCCGGGTCAGTTCGTACACGATCCACTTGCCCTCGAAGTATTCCGGGAACTTCGAGATGCGGGGGTTGGCGGGGTCGAAGTCGTAGACGGGGCCGCTCATCGGGCCGCCGCCGCCGGTGCCGACCTCGGGGAACTGCGCCGAGGCGGAGTAGGCGTACCAGACCAGGGCGGGGCGGGCGGCGGGCAGGGTCGTCAGGCCGGTGTTGTTGGGGGAGTCGTTGACCGGGGCGGCGCAGTTGAACTTCGCCCCGGAGGTGCTGGTCGCGAAGTTGTAGTCGTTGAACGCGATGTTGTTGCCGATGCAGTACGGCCAGCCGTAGTTGCCGGCGCTGGTGACCCGGTTGAACTCCACGGTGCCCTCCGGACCGCGGTTGGCGTTGGCGGCGGTGGCGTCGGGGCCGTAGTCGGCGACCATGACCGCGTTGGTCAACGGGTCGACGGTGATGCGGAACGGGTTGCGGAAGCCCATCGCGTACACCTCGGCCCTGGTCTTGGCCGTGCCCGGCGCGAACAGGTTGCCTGAGGGCACGGTGTAGGTGCCGTCGGCCTGCGGGCGGATGCGCAGGATCTTGCCGCGCAGGTCGTTGGTGTTGCCGGAGGTGCCCTGGGCGTCGAACGCGCGCCGCCCGGACCGCTCGTCGATGGGGGTGTAGCCGCTGGACTCGAACGGGTCGGTGTTGTCGCCGATCGCGGCGTACAGGTTGCCGTCCTTGCCCATGGCGATGGAGCCGCCCATGTGCGAGTTGGCGCGGGCCTCGCCGCGCAGCGTCGGGATGGTCAGCAGCCGCTTCTCGGAGCTGAGCGCGATCGTCGAGCCGGTGACGGTGAACCGGGACAGGTTGAGCTGGTTCAGGGTCTTGTCCGACCACAGCAGATACAGCCAGTTGTTGGTGGCGAAGTTGTTGTCCAGGGTCAGGCCGAGCAGTCCGTCGGACTGGCTGGTCTGGGCCGGGGTGTACGCGAAGTCGATCAGCGTGGTCACCGCGAGGGTGGCCTGGTCGACGACCTTCACCGCGCCGGTGCGCTGGATGTAGAAGACGCGCCGGTCGGGTGCCACGGCCAGCTCGAACGGGTCGGCGAGGTCCTGGTCGACCAGGGGCACGCGCTGGAACTGCCCGTTCTGGGTGGCGCTGCAGTCGCCGGCGACCGCGCCGGCGGCCCACTCGATGCCCCAGCGCAGGTGTTCCAGGAACAGGGTGTTGCTGAACGCGGAGCTGCTGTGCCCGCCCGCGGTGAACCAGGACCGGCCGCCGTCGTAGTTCTGGCACCACGAGTACGCGTGGTCGACGCCCTCGTCGAGGCCGGAGATGCCGTCACGGACCTTGATCTGGGCGAGGGTGTGCACCCGGCCGGTGGGATTGGTTTTCCAGTTGTACCACTCCTCGCTGTGTTCCCACAGCTCAGGAAGGTTGCGGGTGGACGGGTGCGCGCGGTCGAGGACCTTGATCCGCCCGGGGTAGACCCCGCCGGTCGCGCTGAAGTCCGGGTGGTAGTCGAAGATCGTGCCGACCAGGCCGTCGTACCAGGTCCAGTCGCGCTCGCTGGCCGACGCGGCGTGCAGGCCCGCCCAGCCGCCGCCCGCGCGGATGAAGTTCTGCAGGGCGAGTCGCTGCGACGCGTTGAGCAGCGCCCCGGAGGCGGGCGTCGAGTTGGTGTTGTTGAAGATCAGCGCGTCGAACCGGCCCAGGTTGGCGTCGGTGAACGCGGCGGCGTCGGTGGTCGCCTCGACCTCGAAGTTGTGCGCGGCCCCGAGCTGCTGCACGGCGGCGATGCCGGCGGGGATCGAGTCGTGGTAGAAGTTCGTGATCTTCGAGAAGACCAGCACCCGGAACCGGGGTGCGGCGGAGGCGGGTCCGGCGACCGAGGTCGACAGGACCAGGGCGGCGAGCGTGACGATGGCAGGCAGGATGGTGCGACGGCGTCTCATACGGGCGCTCCCGGATGGGGGACGGACAGGGAGGAAAGCGCTTGCTGGTCGCCGAAGGTGGCCATCGTAAATTGGTTACGGCGAATGCGTCAATGGGTGGGGCGCCGGCCTGCCGGGCGGCGGTTCAGGGAGCGGGCTGGTGGGGGGCCTCGGCGATGGTTCGCCAGATCTCGGCCGCCAGGTCGATGTTGGCCGCCTCGTGTGCCTGCCGGGCCAGGTCGCGCAGGTTCGCCAGGGCGGTGGCGGACTCGCCCCGGCGCAGCAGGAGCTGATTGCGCAGCAGGTGCAGCCGGACCCGGTCGCGGAAGGTCAGCAGGTGCTCGGTCGGTTCCAGACCCGCGCTGGCCGCCTCGGCCGCCTCGTCCCGTCCCTGCTGGTATGCCAGCTGGGCGCTGAGCAGCAGGAACTCCTGGTTGTGCAGTGGTGTGCCGACCAGCGCGACGGCGGGGCGCACCTCGTCCAGCCGCGCGGCGGCCTCCTCGACCTGGCGGGGCGTCATCTGCAGGCACAGCGACGCCGCCGCGAGCCGCAGCCGCAGCCAGAGGACCAGGTCGTCGTGGCTGTCCAGCCGGTGCAGCGCCTGGTGCAGCAGCTCCAGCGCGGCCGCGTCGTCGCCCTGGCGGATGCGGACCGTCGCGGCGGTCCACAGTGCCTCGACGGGCAGCGTGCCGGTCCGGTCGGCGGTCAGCGCGCGCAGGTCGTCGGCGTGGGCGCGGGCGTCGGGCAGCCGTCCCAGCTCGGCCTCGACCGAGATCAGCGTCAGCAGGGTCCGGGCGGCGTCGTCGGCTGGCACGGGCTGCTCGTCGGCCAGGGCCAGGGCCTGCTGGGCCACGGCGTACGCGGCGGGGATCTCGCCGAGCGAGCGGTGGCACAGCGCGAGCCGGTTGCGGGCGCGCACCCTCAGCTCGGGGTCTCCGATGTCGTCGCCGAGGGCGACCAGCCGGCGCAGCACGGCCAGCGCCTCGGTGCGCTCCAGCCGCCGGGTGTGGATCTCGGCGAGCAGCCACAGCGCGTGCCAGCGGCTGCCCGCGTCGGCGGCGGTGGCTTCGGCCAGGGCCTGGCGCAACGCGGGGACCGCGTCCTCGGGCCGGGGCGCGGAGGCGGCCTTGGCCACGACCTCGCCCAGGCCCTGCGGCGGCGCGACGGCGAACGCGTCCGTCGGCACGCCGAGCCGCTCGGCCAGCAGCTTGATCACCTTCGTGGTCGGCGGGCGCTGGCCCGACTCCAGCCGGGACAGGTACGCCGTGGACAGGGCGGTGCCGACCAGCTCGGCCTGGGACAGGCCACGCTGCTGGCGCAGGGCGCGCAGCTGCCGGCCGAAGGCGGGCTGATCGGGCACGGCGCTCTCGGCCCGCCCCTGGTCGGGAACGGTCCGCTGGTCAGGCATGCCCCCATGCTGCGCAACTTGCCAAGTTTTGGCAAGTCCGCGTCGCTGCGGCGTCACGGCCGCCCACCGGGGACCCCCCGTGGGTCCCCGGCGGGCCGGGCCTGTGCCGGGGTCACTGCCGCTGCACCTGGTAGGCGACCCCCGCCTGGGCGTCGCCGATCGGCATGATGATCACGGACAGGTCGGCCGCGTCCGCGGGCAGGCTCAGCTCGACCGACGACACCGTCGGCCGGGCGGTGTCGCAGGTGGGCAGCTCCTCGATCTTGGAGACGCCGCCGATGGCGAAGTGCGCGTACAGGGTGCCGGTGCCGACGCAGTACACGGTCAGCCGGTAGTTGCCTTTGGTGAAGGTGGTGCGGCTCTCGTCGCGCATCACCATGGCCTGCACGCGGCCGTTGTCGTCGACGACGGTCGGCCGGGCGCCGGCCCGGATCACGGTCGCCGGGCCCTGGACGTTGGCCTCGTCGGCGGCGGCCACATAGCGCGGCAGCTCGGGGCTGATCGCGGGGTTGGCGGTCGGCGACGCCGTCGCCGCCGGGGCGGCTCCGCTGTCGCCGGTGCAGCCCGCCAGGCCCAGCGCGGCGGCCAGGGCCAGTGCGCCTGTCGCGGCGCGCCGCCAATCGGTCGTTGTCATGTCGTCCTCCAGGAATGGGTGGTCCGGTGGGCGCGTGGGTCGCCCACCGGACCGCGGCGGTGTCAGCTGGTGGTCTCCCAGAACCGGAAGCCCCAGCTGTTGGCGCTGGGCATCTTGGTGACGGTGCCGGTGACGTCCTCGGTCAGCACGCAGCTGCTGTTGTAGGTGTACTTCTCCAGGCTCATCCGCCAACCCCAGTTGCCGAACTGGAGGTGGCCGTACTTGCCGGCGGCGATGTTGTTGCTGTATGTGTACGACTCGGTCCGCGACGAGGTGACCGACGCGTCGATGGAGAAGGTGGCCTCGGCCGAGGCGACGACGGCGCTGGTGCTGACCGTCGCCCCGATCGACACGCCGACGGTGGCGGACTGGTTCTTCTCGATCGACGAGGTGACCGTGCCGCCGGGGCCGGACTTCCAGTCCACGCCGGTCGGGATGTGGATGTTGGTCTTGTTGAAGGTGCGGTAGTGCGTGCCCACTTCGTCGCAGGCGTACGGCGTGACGTCGGCGGCGTGCGCCGGCGCGGTCGCCACGGTGCTGCCGATCAGGCCGGCTGCCAGCGCGGACGCGCAGAGCACGGCCGTGCGGATGCGGCGGGGTACAGTCATCGGTCTCTCCTTGCAAGAGGGGATGGGGCGGCTCACGGGCATCGGTTGCAGCCAGGTCCGTGGGCCGTTTCCTGTCGGGTACGCCGTCGGCGTCCCGTTTCCTGCGGAGGGCGGGATGCCCTCCGCCGGTCGAGGTCAGGGCCAGTCGATGTTGCCCTGAGTCGTCGCGCCGCCATCGTCGCCCGCAGTGGTCTGCGTGTCGGCGTGTGCGGTCGCGTCCGAGTGCTGGGCCGTCGCCGCAGCCGCGCCGAGGGCGAGCAGCAGGGCGAGCAGGGCCCGGGTGGTGTGCCGGCGAAGCTTGGGCATGCGTGTCTCCCGTGGGTTGTCACAGATTTGCTGACCGGCACCCACTCTGAGCTGCCGTTGCGAGTGCTCAACCTAAAGGAAGTTCACAGTCTCGGCAAGTCTTGGCAAGTACTTGCCAACGGGGGGACCTGTGGAGCGACATCTCCCGGGCGCATGCCAATTCGGACTGATCGACTTGACCGCACTGATGTTGACCAATATCGTTCACAGTCTATAAGTTAACTTAACTAACACTCCTGGCTGGTATCCGCGGTCCCGCTGCCCCGAGCGTCCGTCTTCACGGCTCGCGGAGCCAGTCGCGAGGAACGGAGCCCCCGTATGAACTCCCCGCCCCTGCGCCGCCTCGCCGTCCTCGCCACGGCGATCTGCGTCGCCGCGAGCATCGAGGTCGCCGCCGCCGCGCCGGCCGCCGCCGACACGGTCGGCCCGATCACCGGCGTCGCGTCCGGCAAGTGCGTCGACATCCCGTCCGCGACCACCGTCAACGGCACCCAGGTGCAGATCTACACCTGCAACGCCAGCGCCGCCCAGACCTGGACCGTCGGCACCGACGGCACCATCCGGGCGCTGGGCAACAAGTGCCTCGACGTCGCGGGCGGCGTCAACGCCAACGGCACCAAGGTGCAGATCTGGGACTGCTCGGCGACCAACCCCAACCAGCAGTGGACCTACAGCAGCACCGCCCGCACACTGGTCAACCCGGTCACCGGCAAGTGCCTCGACGTCGTCAGCGGCAGCACCGCCGACGCCGCCAAGCTGCACCTCTGGACCTGCATCGCGGGCCTGACCAGCCAGCAGTGGAACCTGACCACCGGCCCGCCGCCCGCGTTCACCGACTACCAGGCCGAGAGCGCGACGATCTCGCAGGGCCTGGTCGAGTCCAACCACGCCGGCTACACCGGCACCGGGTTCGTCAACTACGACAACGTCACCGGGTCGTACGTGCAGTTCACCGTATCGGTGGCCGCCGCGGGCAACTACCCGCTGACCCTGCGCTACGCCAACGGCACCACGATCGACCGCCCGATGGACATCACCGTCAACGGCAGCCCCGCCGCGCCCGGCCTGTCCTTCCCCGGCACCGGCGCGTGGCCCACCTGGGTGGACAAGACCGTCACCGCGAGCCTGACCGCCGGCGCCAACACGATCCGCGCGACGGCCACCACCGCCAATGGCGGCCCCAACCTGGACCGGCTGCGGGTCACCGCCCCGTCGGACAGCCAGCCGCCCACCGCGCCCGGCAGCCTGCGCGTGGTCGGCGAGGTCCGCCCCAACGGCGTCGACCTGGCCTGGAACGCTTCCACCGACAACGTCGGCGTCGCCCGCTACGTCGTCTACAACGGCGGCAACGTCGTAGCCGAGGTCGGCGGCAACATCCTCACCGCCACCCTGAACAACCTGCAACCCAACACGTCGTACGTGTTCAGCGTGCTGGCCTACGACGCGGCCGGCAACCCGTCGCAGGGCAGCAACAACCTGCCCGTCACCACCCCGCCGAGCACCGACACCCAGCCGCCCACCACCCCGGGCAGCCTGCGCACCACCGGCGTCACCGCGAGCACCGTGACTCTCGCGTGGAACGCGTCGACCGACAACGTCGGCGTGCGCGGCTACCGCGTCTCGCGCAACGGCACCCAGATCGCCGACGTGCCCGACCTGACCGCCTCCGACACCGGCCTGACGCCCGCGACGACGTACCAGTACACGGTGCTGGCCTACGACGCCAACGGCAACACCTCGCCGGTCAGCCCCGTGCTGTCCGTGACGACGTCCACGCAGGCCGGCGGCGGCGACCCCGTCTTCGACCGCAACGTCAACACGCAGATGGACCTGCCCTGGGGCATCGCGTTCCTGCCCGACGGCAGCGCCCTGGTAGCCGAACGCGACCGGTTCGAGATCGTCCGGGTCACCCTGGCCGGGCAGAAGACCGTCGTCGGCACCATCACCGAAGCCGTCACCACCACCGGCGAGGGCGGCCTGCTCGGCCTGGCCGTCGGCCCGAACTTCGCCACCGACCACTGGGTGTACGCGTTCCACACCGCCGCCTCCGACAACCGCCTCGTCCGGTTCAAGTTCGAGAACGGGACCATCGGCCCGCGCGAGGCGCTGGTCACCGGCATCGCCAAGAACCGCTTCCACAACGGCGGCCGGGTCAAGTTCGGCCCCGACGGCTACATCTACATCACCACCGGCGACGGGCAGGACAGCAGCCGCTCGCAGAACCTCAACTCGCTCAACGGCAAGATCCTGCGGGTCACCACCACCGGCGCGGCCGCGCCCGGCAACCCGTTCGGCACCCGCGTCTACAGCCTCGGCCACCGCAACCCGCAGGGCCTGGCCTGGGACTCCCAGGGTCGGCTGTGGTCGTCGGAGTTCGGCGACAACACCTGGGACGAGCTCAACATCATCACCCCGGGCTCCAACTACGGCTGGCCGACCTGCGAAGGCACCTGCAGCAACCCGGCCTTCGTCAACCCGGTGCGCACCTGGAGCACCGCGTCGGCCTCACCCAGCGGCATCGAGATCGTCAACGACTGGATCTACATGGCCGCCGTACGCGGCACCCGCCTGTGGGTCATGCGCATCACCGGAAGCACCACCGACACCCCGCGGGCGTTCTTCAACGGCTCCTGGGGCCGGCTGCGCACCGTCGTCAAGACCCCCGACGGCGGCCTGTGGCTCACCTCCACCAACAACGACATGAACGGCGGCACGCCGACGGTGCTCAACAACGTCATCGTGCGCCTGCGTTTCGCGTCCTGACCGGCGCGGGCCCGTGGCCGCACCGCCACGGGCCCGCACCCCCGACGACAGCTTGGAGAACGTGCATGAAGATCCTCAGCAGGCCGTGGCGCGCGGCCGCCGTCGCGTCGCTGGTGACGCTGACCGCCCTGGCCGTCGGCGCGACCCTGCCGGCGTGGGCCGCACCGACCCGCTACGAGGCCGAGTCGGCGACCATCTCGCAGGGCGTCGTCGAAGCCAACCACGCCGGGTACTCCGGCAGCGGGTTCGTCAACACCGACAACGCGATCGGCTCGGCCGTGCAGTGGACGGTGAACCTGCCCAGCGCCGGGAGCGCGACCCTGACCATCCGGTATGCCAACGGCAGCGGCGCGAACCGCCCGGCCGACATCATCGTCAACGGCACGGTCGTGTCCGCCGCGAGCGCCTTCAACGCCACCAGCGCGTGGACGACCTGGACCAACAAGACCGTCACCGCGCTGCTCGCCGCCGGAAACAACACGATCCGGGTCGCCGCCACGACCGCGACAGGCACCGCGAACCTCGACTACCTCGACGTCGAGGTCAACACCACTCCCAGCGAGACGCTGCTGTCGCGCGGCAGGCCCGCGACCGCCTCCTCGGTCGAGGACGCCACCCTGCCCGCGGGCAACGCCGTCGACGGCAGCACCACGACCCGGTGGGCCAGCGCGGCGGGCGTCGACCCGCAGTGGCTGCGCGTCGACCTGGGCGCATCGTCGTCGATCACCCGGGTCGAGCTGAACTGGGAGGCGGCCTACGCCACCGGGTACCGGATCGAGGTGTCGGCCGACGGCAACGCCTGGACCAGCGTCTACAGCACGACCAGCGGTAACGGTGGCACCGACTCGATCACCGGGCTGAGCGCCAACGGTCGCTACGTTCGCGTGTACGGCACGGCGCGCGCCACCCAGTGGGGCTACTCGCTGTGGGAGTTCGACGTGTACGGCACCGGTCCGTCGGTGCCGCCCAGCCCGAGCGCCTCGCCGAGCCCGCCGACCGGCACCACGCCGGTGGCGATCAACGGGCAGTTGCGGGTGTGCGGCGTGAAGCTGTGCAACCGGTACAACCAGCCGATCCAACTGCGCGGCATGTCGACGCACGGCATCCAGTGGTATCCGCAGTGCGTCAACGACTCCTCGCTCAACGCGCTGGCCACCGACTGGAACGCCGACGTGCTGCGGGTGTCGATGTACGTCCAGGAGGACGGCTACGAGACCAACCCGCAGCTGTTCACCGACCGGGTGCACGGTTACATCGAGCAGGCCACGGCGCGCGGCATGTACGTCATCGTCGACTGGCACATGCTCACCCCGGGCGACCCGAACTACAACCTGACCCGGGCGCGCACGTTCTTCACCGCGATCGCGCAGCGGCACGCCACCAAGACCAACATCCTGTACGAGGTCGCCAACGAGCCCAACGGCGTCGGCTGGGCGGCGATCAAGAGCTACGCCGAGCAGATCATCCCGACGATCCGCGCCATCGACTCCGACGCGGTCGTGCTGGTCGGCACCCGGGCCTGGTCGTCGCTGGGCCTGTCGGACGGCGCGAACGAGACCGAAGTGATCAACAACCAGGTCAACGCGACCAACATCATGTACACGTTCCACTTCTATGCCGCCTCGCACGGCAGCAGCTACCTCAACGCGCTGTCGCGGGCGGCCGACCAGATCCCGATGTTCGTCACCGAGTTCGGCACCCAGGAGGCGTCCGGCGACGGGGCGAACAACTTCACCCAGGCACAGGCCTACATCGACCTGATGGCGGCCAAGAAGATCAGCTGGACGAACTGGAACTACAGCGACGACTTCCGGACCGGGGCCGTGTTCACCACGGGCACCTGCGGCACGGGGCCATACGCGGGGACCAGCCGGCTCAAGGCCGCCGGGGTGTGGGTGCGCGACCGCATCCGCACCGCCGACAACTTCCCGACCGGCTGAGCGGGCCCGGTCAGGGGAACGCGGGCCCGCACACCAGTGGTGCGGGCCCGCCGTCAGCCCATCGGGTGGTGTCCGATGCCCGCCACCGCGGGCCGTATCAGGCGCGGGTCGCCGCTCATCTGCTCGGGTACACGCGGTCACCCCGACCGCGTGCCGCCCCGAGGAGGCAGCATGCAGCCCGACCCGACCGCCTGGCAGCTCATCAAGCAGCGCGCGCTGATGAAGTACCGCCTCAATCTCAAGAAGCTGAACCTGCTCGTCGGCGTGCAGGTCAACGACCTCGACGAGGAGTCGTTCACGAAGCTGGCCAAGGACACCACCGGCACCGAGTTCAACCTCGACAAGCCCGAGCTGGCCCCGATCGCGATGTGCGACAACGGCGGCACCGGCATGGCGAAGCTGGCCGAGGCGTGCGAGGTCCAGTCGAACGCGAAGGACGGCACGTACCGCCCGCGCAGCCCGTACTTCGTCGGGTTCAGCTGGGTGCTGCGGCGTAAGAACCGGCTGGGCAAGGAGCACGCGTACCTCAACCACACCTACGCCCAGCCGGTGCCGGAGGAGTTCCAGAAGGAGTTCGAGGACACCACGTCGTGGTCCCCGTTCTGGGGGATGCTGTCGATGTTCTCGCCGGCCGGCGGCCCGGTGCCGGCGCTGAAGCGGTTCGGCCCGTCGATCGGCGACCCGTTCGCCGAGGGTGACGTGCTCGGCGAGCTGGAGGACCAGCGCAAGCTCGTCGAGCACCGCGAGCAGATGATCGCGGCGAACACGCCGCCGCAGGGGCTGCTGCACCTGGGCAACGCGGTCATCGACTTCAGCCGCCCGTTCATCATCGAGACCCCGCTGTACATCCACCGGGGCGGGCTGGCCAGCACCACGCCGCAGCATCCGCTGGACGGGCACACGGGCTGGATCCAGTCGTACCACAAGAAGAACAAGACGGTGAGCTTCACCGCCGCGGCCGGCGGCCGCAACAGCGTTCCGGGCGTGGACGAGTTCAACCTGACCTGGGCGGGCAACGTGTTCGGCCTGATGCTGGTCAGCTTCGCCGCGATCATGAAGGTGAACTCGGGCCGCAAGCGCCCGCTGCTGAGCCTGACCGACGGGATCACGTACGGCGACGCCTACCACGCTTACAACGAGAACCGGTGGCTCGGCGCCCGCCGGGCGATGACCTCGGTCGCCGACATGTTCGCCGGGTTCGGGGCGCTGACCCGGTCCGGGTTCGGCACGCACGTCGTGGAGAGCCCGGCCGAGGACGGCAGCATCGACCTGGAGCTGGTGGTGGAGGGGCCGAAGGAGGAGCAGTTGTAGCGGTGGATGACTGGCGGGCGGCCCCCGTTGACCGCCCGCCAGACCCGATCAGTGCGATCGGGTCTCGTGGGGCGGGCCGGGGACCACGGCCCGCCCCACCTTCGGATTCAGATCAAAGTCCAGGACGTCTGGACCGGGCCGCCCTGGGCGGGATGGCAGTGCAGGCGCAGGTGCCCGCGGGTCACGCAGGCCACCGAGAACCGGCCCAGTGGGTCGGCCTCGACCCAGGTGGGTCCGTCGGCGTGGTCGACGCGGATGCTGGCCGGCTGCGGCGGCACGAGCTGGCCGGTCAGCGCCGCGGTCAGCCCGGTCACCGCCACCTCCATCTCGATGGTCAGCTCGCCGGCAGTGAACGTGAACAGGTCCGGCAGGTCCTCCCCGCGCACCCCGGCCAGGTCGATCTGGCGTACCAGCTGGGCGAGCGCGGCGTCGGTGTCGCGCCAGGCCAGGCTCTCCTTGGCGAGCGCGATCAGGTGCGCCGGCACCGGGTCCATGCGTGTGGTGAGCCCGCGCAGCTCGGCGGGAGTGTCGTCGTCGTACGCGGTCATCAGGGGTTCAACCTCCGGCGAAGCTGGTCGAGGCAGCGCGCACGGGTCGGGCCGATGCTGCCGACGGGGATGTCCAAGGCCGAGCTGACCTCGGCGTAACTGGGTGCGGGGTCCATCAGCAGCAGCCGCAGCACCGACTGGCACTGGCCGGGCAGCTGCCCGAACGCCCGCCACAGCACGCCGTCGCGTTCGCGGCGCAGCAGGTCGCTGTCGACCTCGGGGGCGGTGCGGTCCTGCGGTTCGAGGGTGAGCAGGTCACCGACGGGCAGGTCGCGCCCGGCGCGGCGCAGCACCGCGAGCGACTCGCGCCGGGCGGTGGTGGCCAGCCACGAGCCGAGCCGCTCGGGTTCGCGGATCGCGCCCAGGTGCTCGACCAGGCGCAGCCAGGTGGCCTGGAAGACGTCGGCGGCGTCGGCCTGGCCGAGCCGGTGGCTGCGCGCCACCGACCAGACCAGGCCGGAGTACCGCTCCACGATGGTGTTCCAGGCGCGCTGGCTGCCTTCGGCGGCCTGGCGCAGCAGCGCGGCGGTGTCCGATTCGGGCAGCGTGTGGGGCGGGGTCTGGGTCATCTGATTCCTTCTGTGGACACTCCGGCCTTCAGGCCGGAGAGGAACGGAACCCCTGCGGAGCAGTAAACGGAAAGCCGATCTGTCGCTGAGGCGGACCGACTTCTACCCACCTCCGATGCTCGCCGAGCGTCTGTTTAGGATGCGAATCGTGTCGAGGACTGTGAAGCGGGCGTTCAAGTTCCGCTTTTACCCGACCGATGTGCAGGCTGCTGAGTTGTCGCGGACGTTCGGGTGCGTTCGGCTGGTCTACAACATGGCCTTGCAGGCCCGGACCGAGGCGTGGACGCTGCGCCAGGCGCGGATCGACTACAACGCCACCTCGGCCCTGCTCACCGCATGGAAGAAGATCGACGACCTGGAGTTCTTGAACGAGGTCTCGTCCGTGCCGCTGCAGCAGGCACTGCGGCACCTGCAGACCGCGTTCACCAACTTCTGGGCAAAACGCACCAACCACCCGACATTCAAGAGCAAGAGGCGTTCGCGCCGGTCGGCGGAGTACACCACCAGCGCGTTTCGGTGGCGCGACGAGAAGCTGACCCTGGCGAAGATGAGTCAGCCGCTGGACATCGTGTGGTCGCGGCCGCTGCCGGCGGGATGCTCGCCGTCCACGGTGACCGTGTCGCAGGACGCAGCCGGACGCTGGTTCGTTTCCCTGCTCTGCGAGGACGTGATCGCCGAGACTTCGGCAACCAGGCGAGTCGGGATTGACGCCGGCCTGAACAGCCTGCTTACCCTGTCCACCGGCGAGAAGGTCACCAACCCTAGGTATGAGCGTGCCGACCGCGAGCGGCTGGCCCGCGCACAGCGAAACCTGGCCCGTAAGCAGAAGGGCTCCGCGAACCGGGCCAAGGCCAGGATCAAGGTCGCCCGCATTTACGGTCGTATGGCTGACCGTAGGCGTGACCACCTGCACAAACTGACGACTCGGCTCGTTCGTGAGAACCAAACGATCGTAATCGAGGACCTCACCGTTTGTAACATGGTCAAGAACCATCGTCTGGCCCGCGCGATCAGCGATGCGGCCTGGCGGCAACTGCGCACCATGCTGGAGTACAAGGCAGCCTGGTATGGCCGGGACCTGGTAGTCGTGGACCGCTGGTTCCCGTCGTCGAAGCTTTGCTCGGCGTGCGGTGCCCTGGCAGGATCGATGCCGCTGAACGTGCGGGAGTGGACGTGCCGATGCGGTACCATTCACGACCGCGACGTCAACGCGGCCCGCAACATCCTGGCCGCCGGACTGGCGGTGACAGCCTGTGGAGACAGTGTAAGACCTCAACGAGGATCCTCTCGGTCGGGGCAGTTGTCGGCGAAACAGGAAGACCCGAGGGTGACCACGGGAGTCCCCGTCCGTTAGGGCGGGGAAGATGTCAAGCCAGCCCCGGGTATCCGCCGTAGGAGCGGTTCGCGGCGGTGGCAAGCACGGTCTTGAGCGCGACCTCGGTCGAGCCGCTGCGGACCGTCTGCTCGGCCAGCAGCGCCACGACGTGCGGCGTGGCGAACGAGGTGCCGCTCCACAGCGCCCAGCCGGTCGGGAACTGGCCGTGCTTGACGAACGTGCTGGTGATGTCGGCGCCGGGCGCGGTGACGGTGACCCACGGGCCGGCGTTGCTCCAGTCGCACAGCTCCTTGCCGTCGTGGGCGGCGACGGCGACGACCTGGTCGGCCCAGGGCACGTCGGCGCCGGCGAACGCGGCCGGCCAGAACGGCCGGTCGCGCAGCCCGTCGTTGCCCGCCGCGGCGACGACGAGCCGGTCGCGGCCGGTCAGCAGCGCCGACAGGGCGGTGGCCAGCGCGAGCGGTGGCTGGTCGTCCAGGGTGTACCCGCCGAGCGACAGGTTGATCAGCTTCTCGTCGGTGAGCCGCGCGAACGACAGGATCAGGTCGGCTTCGGTGCACAGCCCGAACGTGTCCAGCACCCGCATGGCCCGGACGTCGGCTTTGCCGGTGCGGGCGCCGATGACGCCGATGATGAAGTTGGCGTGCCCGACGTCGCCGTCCATCACGCCGTCGTCGTCGACGTCGGTGTCGATCTCGTAGTCGGTCGGGGCGGCGGTGTAGGCGTGCGCGGGCAGCGGGCTGTCGCGCCACACGCCGGTGTCGATGACCGCGACGCCGACCTGCTGGCCGGGTTTGCGCGGGCCGGGGCGGTCGCCGGGCTTCGGGGCCGGCTGCGGCGGGCCGAACGGGCCGCCGTGCTCGAACGGCGTGGACACGAAAACGTGGTTCGGGCTGACGACCGTGCGCTCGTCGCCCTCGCGGGCGGCGGCTTCCCGCACCCGGCGGGCTGCGGTCGGCACGTCCAGGCCGTCGGCGCGCAGCCGCAGCAGGCCGGGGGCGAGTTCGGTCTCGCCGACGCCGCGGGTGTGCCCGAGGCCGCCGAGGACGCGTTCGGCCGACGCCCGGTGGTCGGACAGGACCAGCAGCTCGTCACGGGTGTACCAGACCGGTTTGCGGTCGGCGCGGGTCTCCTGGCCGAGCCAGGGCAGCCCGGCCATGCGCCGGGCTCGGCGGTCCTGCCAGCGGTGCAGGCGATCCTGCGGCATAGCCATCGTCGTTCCTCCGTCTCGTGTTGCGTCCTGCAACAGAGTGCGGCCGACGGCCTGCTGATACATCCAGATGTGTCGCAACGCTGACACTACTGTCCGTGTCGATAGGACGGTCGTGCGAGAGTCTTCCAGCATGAGCGCGTGTTAGCGATGGTCATGGCCGACCCGCGACGGGCCGGGGTGCTCGGCGAGCGGCTGCTGGCCCGCGCCGAACGTGACCGCGACCCGGCCGGTGTGGCGATGTCGCTGCGCATCCTCGGGCTGGCGGCCCGTGAGCTGCAGGATCCGGCCCTGGCCGCCGCGCGGCTGCGGCGCTCGATCGCGGTCGCGGGCCGGGCCCGCCTGCCGGAGCTGGCGGCGCTGTCGCGGATGAGCCTGGCGCTGGTCCTCAACGACCTCGGCCGCCCCAACGCGGCGCTGGCCGAGATCGGCCGGGCCCTGTCGGCACTGGACGGGCTGCCGCTGGCCAGGGCCCGGATGCAGCACGGCATCCTGCTTCGCCGGCTGGGCCGCGACGAGCAGGCGCTGGCCGCGTACACGTCGGCACTGGCCGCGTTCCGCCGCCACGACGACCGGCTGTGGCAGGCCAGGGCGCTGACCAACCGGGGCGTGCTGCAGACCTACCGGGGCGCGTTCGCGCAGGCCCGCGCCGATCTGGGCCGTGCCGAGCAGCTGTACCGTGAGCTGGCGCTGCCGGCCGCGGCGGCGCAGGCGCAGCACAACCTCGGGTTCGTGGCGGCGTCCAGCGGCGACATCGTCACTGCGCTGACCTGGTACGACAAGGCCGACGAGCACTTCCGGCGCAGCGGCTCGCGCCCGGCCGAGGCGCTCATCGACCGGGCCGAGCTGCTGCTGGCGGCTCGGCTGCTGCCCGAGGCGCACCAGACGGCGCAGGAGGCCGTCGAGATCGCCGCCGCGGCCCGGCTCGGCACGCTGCTGCCGCAGGCCCGGCTGCTGCAGGCGCAGGCGGCGCTCGCGGCCGGTGACGGCGCGGGCGCACGGGAGGCGGCCCGGCTCGCCCGGCGCGCGTTCACCCGCCAGGAGCGCGGGCGTTGGGCTGTGCACGCCGAGTACCTGCAGGTCCGCGCCGCACCGAAGCGGCGCACCGCCCGGCTGCGGGTGCTCGCCGACGCGCTCGACGTCGCCGGGTGGCCCGAACAGGCCCTCGAAGCACGTCTGTACGCCGCCGAGAGCGGTGACCCCGGCGCGCTGGCCGATCTCGCCGGTGTCGTGCCCGGACACGGCCCGGCCCGGTTACGCATCCGGGCCTGCCACGCCCAGGCGCTCAGCCGGCTGCACCACGGCGACCTCGCCGGGGCCCGGCGCGCGCTGCGCCACGGGCTGCGGCTGCTCGACCAGTACCGGGCGGCGCTCGGCGCGACCGAGTTGCGGGTGCTCAGCTCCGCCGAAGGCGGTGACCTCGCCGCGCTCGGCGTGCGCCTGGCCCTGTCGCAGCGCTCCGCCCGGCAGGTGCTCGCCTGGGCCGAACGCTGGCGCGCCGCGACCCTGCGCCTGCCCCCGAGCACCCCGGCCGACGACCCCGACCTGGTACGCGAACTCGCCCAGCTGCGCCGGGTCACCGCCGAACTGGCCGGCGACTCCCTCGACGCGATCCGCCGGGCCCGGCCCCTGCAGCGCCAGCGCGCCCTGGAAGACGCGATCCGCCGCCGCACCTGGCGCACCGGACCCGCGACGTCGCCGGTGGACGCCCCGGGCTCCGTCGACGAGATCACCGCCGGGCTCGGTGAGCGCGCCCTGGTCGAGCTCGTCGAGCAGGACGGGCGGCTGCTCGCCGTCGTCGTCGCCGGTGGCCGGGTGCGCCTGAGCCCGCTGGTGGACGCGGCCGCGCTCGGTCCGGAGATCGCGGCGCTGCGGTTCGCGATGCGCCGCCTCGTGCTGCGGTACGGCTCCCCGGCATCGCTGGCCGCCGCCGAGGCCGCCGCCCGCCACGGCCTGCGCCAGCTCGACGACTGGCTGCTGCGGCCGGTCGCCGCGCTGACCGGCGACCGGGACCTCGTCGTGGTCCCCACCGGAGCGCTGCAGGCCCTGCCCTGGGCGGCGATGCCCAGCTGCGGCGGGCGGCCCGTGACCGTCGCCCCGTCCGCGACCGCCTGGGCGCGTGGCACCGCCAACCGTCGCACCGACCTCGACGAACGCTTCGTGCTCGTCGCCGCCGCCCGCCCCGACCACGCCATCGGCGAAGTCCAGGCCCTCGCGGCACTCGCCCCCGGCGCGCAGCAGCTCACCGGACCGCAGGCCACCGTCGCCGCGGCCCTCGCCGCGATCGACGGGGCACGCCGGGTGCACCTGGCCGCGCACGGCGAGTTCCGCGCCGACAACCCGCTGTTCTCGCACCTCGATCTCGCCGACGGGCCGCTGACCGTGCACGACCTGACCACCCTGCGCCGCGCCCCCGACCTGGTCGTGCTGTCCGCCTGCGACACCGGCCTGTCCGCGGTGCACCCCGGGGACGAGCTGATGGGCCTGACCGCCGCGCTGCTCGGCGCGGGGGCCCGCACCCTGGTCGCCAGCACCGGGCCCGTCGACGACGAAGCCACCCGCGAACTGATGCTCGGCCTGCACCAGCGGCTGCGCGCCGGACACGGCCCGGCCGCCGCGCTCGCCGCCGCCCAGGCCGCCGCGCCCGTCGAACGCTGGGCGACCGCGTACAGCTTCAGCTGCTTCGGCTCCGGAGCCGCCTGACCTGCGTCGGAAATCAGCGCCCGACCCGTCACGCAGCTGACAGCAGCGGGTGTATCACCGCCCGTGACCGGACGCTCTGTCTCGTGATCGTGCCGCCCCGGCACGAGACGAGGCGGAGGTTCCGATGCGGTATCACGAGGACCACGGGCCGTTGGCCCGGGCGTCCGCGCTGCTGCTGGCCAGCCTGGCCGAAGTCGACGTCGCGGTGCGGGTCGAACACCCGGCCGCGGCGACCGGAGTGCAGTCCGGCGCCTTCGGCGGACCGTGGGTGGCCGTGTGGCCGTACGCGGTCCTGCCCGAGACGCTGCCCGCACGCCCCGGTGACCCGCTGCGCCTGCGGGTCCGGTTCCTGCTGCACGCCGACGGCCCCGAGGCCACCGCGATCGAGGCCCTCGACCGCATCCTTACCGGCGGCGTGCCGTATCTGCTCGCCGAGCCGGTCCCGGACACGCTGTGGACCGCGCTCGGGGCACGGCTGCGCGTCGCGCTGCTGTGCGAGGTCGCGGTGCACGTCACCACGGCCGCCCCGCACATCCCCCGGGTGACCCAGCCGGGCCGGCTGGACACGGTGTCGCTGCGGCGGCTCACCGGCCGGGTGCAGACCCCTGGTGGGGTGGCGCTGGTCGGCATGCGCGTCTCCGCCGCCGACGGCACCGCCGCGTCGTACACCGACACCCGGGGCCACTTCGAGCTGCCCGTCGCCGCCGACCGGCCGGTGCGCCTGTCGGTCGCCGGTCGCGGGCTGCTGCTGTCCGCCGAGGTCGCGGCCGTCTCGGCCGAACCCGTCGTCATCACCTGCGAGATCCAGGAGGTCTAGCAATGCCTGTGTACTCCTCACCCGGCATCTACGTCGAGGAGGTGTCCGGTGGCAGCAGGCCGATCGAGTCGGTCGGCACCAGCACCGCCGGATTCGTCGGCACCGCACCGGACGCCGCCGCGCGCCGCAACGAGGCGGTCGCGGTCAACAGCTGGTCGGAGTTCGTCCGCGTGTTCGTCGGCGACGCCACCGCCAGCACCCCGCTGTCGCGGGCCGTGTACGGCTTCTTCGACAACGGCGGCGGCCGCTGCTACGTCGTCAACATCGCCCCCGGTGAGCCGCTGGCCGGCAAGGGCCGCCAGCGCAGCGGGCTGCGGCTCCTCGAAGCGATCGACGAGGTCGCCATCGTCGCCGCGCCCGGCTACACCGACGCGCTGTCCTACGAGGACCTGCTGTCGCACTGCGAGCTGATGGGCGACCGGATGGCCATCCTCGACGGGCCGGAGCACACCGGCGACGTCGAGCGGCTGACCCGCGTCGGCGGCGCGACCCTGGCCAAGCCCCCGGCGAAGAAGGGCCCGGCCGACGGTGTCGACGCCGCCCCGGCCGAGGACAACAGCGGGCTGCGCCCGCGCCAGTCCGACTACGGCACCTTCTACGTGCCGTGGCTGGTCGTGCGCGACCCGCTGACCGGCGACGTCGTCAACACCCCGCCCAGCGGCCACGTCGCCGGGGTGTGGGCCCGCACCGACACCCTGCGCGGCGTGCACAAGGCCCCGGCCAACGAGCCCGTGCGCGGCGCGGTCGACCTGTCGTACCGGGTCACCAAGGTCGAGCAGGACGTGCTCAACCCGGCCGGGGTCAACTGCATCCGGCACTTCCCGGCCGAGGGCATCCGCATCTGGGGCGCCCGCACCCTGGCCGCCTCCGGCAGCGAGTGGCGCTACCTCAACGTGCGCCGGCTGTTCAACATGCTCAAGGAGTCCATCGGCGACGGCACCCGCTGGATCGTGTTCGAGCCCAACGACACCCTGCTGTGGAAGTCGATCCGCCGCGACGTCAGCGCGTTCCTCACCCGCGTGTGGCGCGACGGCGCGCTGCAGGGCCGCTCGCCGCAGGAGGCGTTCTTCGTCAAGTGCGACGAGGAGACCAACCCCGCCGACGTCCGCGACGCGGGCCAGGTCGTGACCATGATCGGCATCGCTCCGGTCAAGCCGGCCGAGTTCGTCATCTTCAAGATCAGCCAGTCCGCCGGTGCCGGCGGCGACCAGGCAGGAGCCTGACATGCCCGAGGTGACCGCCACCCCCGCCGCCCAGCCCGGCAACCTGGTGGACCCGTACCGCGCGTACAACTTCAAGCTGCTCATCAACAACGTCACCGAGGGCCACTTCACCGAGGTCGGCGGCCTGGGCATCAAGGTCGAGACCATCTCGTACCGCGAAGCCGGCAACAACTCCGTGGTGCGCGCCATCCCGGGCCGTGTCACGTACGCCCCGGTGACCCTGCGCTTCGGCCTCACCTCCTCCCTCGAACTGTGGGAGTGGCTGATGACCGCCGTCGAGGGCAAGGTCAGCCGCCGCAACGTCTCCATCGTCATGCTCGACAGCTCCGGCTCGGCCGAAGCCCTGCGCTGGAACCTCGTCAACGCCTGGCCCCAGGAGTGGTACGGCTCGCCGCTGGACGCGATGAGCCGCGAACTCGCGGTGGAGACCCTGGTGCTGGCACACGACGGCATCCAGCGGGAGACCAGCAATGTCGGCGCGGCTGCGTGACCTGCTCGGCTGGCTGCGGCGCCTCCTCGGCCTGAGGGGCGCCGCTCCCCAGCCGAGGACGCCGTGGGACGGGGCCGTCCGGCTCGGCGGGCCCACGCCCGCTCCGGACGCCCCGTCCGCCCCGCCCCTGCGCCCGGCCGCCCCCGCCTACCCGGCCGACGCCGACCTTGGCCGTGCTGCCGCGGCCGTGGGGGCCGCCGCCGACCTCGACCCGGCGCTGCCCAGCGGTCCGGTGGCGCTCGCGTGGTTCGACCTCGGCCGACGGTCGGGCTCGGCGGGTCCGGCCGACCCGGTGCCGACCGGCACGTCCTCGCCCGTCCGGTCCACCGTGGGCGCGGGAGCGACGGCGCCCGCCGAGCCTGGGCGGCCGGTCGTCTCCTCGGCGTCGGCCCGTGCGGCTGGTTCGACCGGTTCGGCCGCCGTGACCTCGGCGGACACGGTGACGAACGGTTCCACTTCAGGCGTTCCGGACGGTGCCGTCCGTCGCCTGAACCGCGACCAGCCTGCGGACCGGCCGACAGTGGACCGGCCGACAGTGGACCGGCCGACAGTGGACCGGCCAGCAGTGGACCGGCCAGCAGGGGACGGGCCGGGCGTGGACCGACCGGCGGTGTCCGATCGGCCGCGGACCGGTCGGCCCGCCGCGTCGGCGATCCGGGCCGCGGCGCACCGGCGGTCGCCGAGAGCGGCGATGCCGGACCGACCCGGGCAGGAGCCTGCCTCGGTGGAGGTACCGCCCGCCACAGCGACACCTTCGCCGTCCGCCCACATCTTTTTTGATGTGCCCACATCAAAAAAGATGTGGGCCGCACCGAGCGACACCGCTCTCACGGCCCCGGAGGCCGGGTCCACGGCACCAGAGACCCCGCTTCCGGAGCAGGCAGACAGGCCCTCACCCGAGCGCATCGAGGCGGGCGACCCCGCCGCGCGAACGGATTCGCCGCGAGCGGAGCCGACCCACGCCGTGCACCACGACGCAGGCACTGCGGCGGCGCCCCTCGACACCGACCGGGCTGCGGGCGGTGAACCGTGGACCTCGCCGATCACCCCGGCGCACCTGGTGCCCGCTGCCAGGACGCCTGCTGCCACCAGCCGATTCATGCCCCGCATGGACGAACCCGTGGGCGTGCGCGCCGCCGATGCCCCTACAGCCCAGGCGGTCACCGCGCCGTGGCCCCGGCTCACCGGCCGGGAGCGTGGCCAGGATCAGCAACCAGGTCCCTGGCCCGAGTTGCTCGACGACGCCGAACTGTGGGCCGTCCCGGCGCCGACCCGCACCGACCCCGACCGCATCCGTGTGCGGCAGAGCCAACAGGAGGGCAGGCCGTGGAACGCATAGCCTTTCTCGTCGACGCCACCGGCGAGCGCATCGACTGCCTGGTCAACCCCGAGACCCTGGTGGTACGGCGGCTCGCCGGGGTGCGCCCCACGGCGCTGCCCGGGGCGGTGGTCGGCACCGGCGTGGACGACGCGCTGCTGTTCACCGGCGGCGGCCGCACCGAGCTGGTCCTGGACCTGCTGTTCGATGTGGACCTGGTCGAGCAGGCGCACCGGCCCGACGACGTACGCCGGCTCACCGGGCGGCTTTGGCAGCTGGCCGAGAACGGGCAGGGCCGCCCGCCGCTGGTGCGCCTGGTCTGGGGCAAGACGTGGAACCTGCCCGGCGTGGTGGTGAACGTGGCCGAGCGCCTGGACGCCATCGACGCCACCGGCACCCCGCGACGCTCGTGGCTGCGGCTCAAGCTGGTCCGCAGTGAGGGCGAGCCTGCCGCGCCGCCCGCCCCGACGGCGGCGAGCGCGGTGCAGGCCACCGGCGACGGCTCCGACGGCGGCGGCGCACGGTTCGACCTGCTGGCCGCCGAGGCGCTCGGCGACCCGACCAGGTGGCGGGAACTCGCCGAGCACAACGGCATCGACAACCCCCTGGCCGTACGCGCCGGGTCCGTGCTCGGGGTCCCGTCATGATCATTCCTGTCGTGTCGGTGCGCCTGGACGGCGCACCCGTGCCGGGCCGGGTCCTGTCGGCCCGCGTCACCCAGCGCATCGGCCTGCCCGCCCAGGCCGAACTCACCATGCACACGCCCGCGGGCTGGCCGTTCGGGGCACGCCTGGAACTCGACGTCGACGGCGAACCGCTGTTCGACGGCGAGATCGGCACCGTCGAACTGACCCGCGGGCCGGGCTCGGAGACCGGCTGGACCGTCGTCGCCCACGACCTGCTGCACCGCCTGCGAGCCAGGCAGCGGCCGCGGGTCTTCACCGGCGTGACCCTGGCCGACCTGGCCCGCGAACTCACCGCCGGGCTGGGCCTGACGGTGCGCTGCCCCGACCCGGGGCCGCCGCTGGAGCGGCTGCTGCAGCACCGGGCCACCGACTGGGACCTGCTCGCCCGCACCGCCGCCCGGCTGGGCCGCTACCCCGTGCTCGACGGGCGGACCCTGGTCCTGGAGACGCTGCGCCCGCAGGGGCCCGCACTGCCGCTCAAGGTCGGCGACACGCTCTGGCAGTGCCGCGTCGAGGGACACGCCGACCGGGCCGTCGGGGCAGTGGCCACCTTCGGCTGGCACCCCGGCGGCGAGTTCACCACCGGTCGGGCCGCCGCGCCCGGATACCGGCCGGGGCCTGCTGTTTCGCCGCCGGGACTCGGCGGTGACGGTGACCGGGCGCTCATCGACCAGCCCGCCGGCCT
Source organism: Catellatospora sp. NPDC049133 (assembly GCF_040648455.1). Classification (NCBI taxonomy): domain Bacteria; kingdom Bacillati; phylum Actinomycetota; class Actinomycetes; order Micromonosporales; family Micromonosporaceae; genus Catellatospora; species Catellatospora sp. NPDC049133. The sequence continues at coordinate 15,201 of NZ_JBEZDT010000021.1, read as the reverse complement.
GCAGGCCGAAGCCGCCCAGGCGGCGCTGGACCGGGCGGCGGCGCGGGTGCTGTGCGTCAGCGGCACCGCCCAGGGCGACCCGGCGCTGCGGCCGGGCCGGGCCGTCGAACTCGCCGGCGTCGGCGACGCCGTCGACGGCACGTACCCGATCTGCACGGCCGTGCACACGATCGACGTCGACGGCTACCGCACCGTGTTCGGCACCGAACCTCCGGAAGGCCCCGCACAGCCCGGCGCCGCCGCGATCGCCCTGGGCCGGGTCACCGGCGTCGACGACCCTGACGGCCGCGGCCGGGTCCAGGTGACCCTGCCCGGCCACGGCGACCTCGACCTCGGCTGGCTGCCCGTGCTGTGCCCGGGAGCCGGGCCCGGCAAGGGCATCGTCGCCCTGCCCGACCCCGACGACCTGGTCGTGCTCGCCCTGCCGCACGAGGACCCGGCCGAAGCGATCGTGCTCGGTGCGGTCTTCGGCGCGCAGTCGCCGCCCGACAGCGGCGTCACCGGCGGGCGGATCCGCCGGTGGAGCCTGCACAGCCCCGAAGGGCAGAAGGTCCTCGTCGACGACACCGACAAGTCGATCACACTGTCCAATGCCGACGGCAGCTCCCTCGAACTCGCCCCCGGCAAAGTCCGGCTGCTGGCCCGCACCGACCTGGTCATCGAAGCCCCCGGGCACCGGATGACCATCCGCGCCGCCAACGTCGACTTCGAACGCGCGCTGATCCCCGGCCTGCCCACCGAGGTGATCCCGGGATGAGACTCATCGACTCCTCGTCCGACGTGCGCTGCGACCACGACGGCAAGGTGACCAACAATCCGTCCCAGCACTGGGTCGAGATCGCCGGGCACCCCGTGCTCGTCGACGACGACCCGCAGGGCCGCGCCATCGCCCGCTGCCCCAACATCGGCGCGACCATGAAGCCCTGCGTGAAGACGCTGCGTGTGTTCACCGGCTACAGCGACTGGATCCGCATCGACGGCGACGCCGTGGTCCTCGACAGCCTCGACGGCCTCACCGACGGCACCGTGCCCGGCACCGTCCACTACCGCGTACGCATCCCCGGCCAGACCTTCGTGGAGGCGACCTCTTGACATCTCCCCCAGCTGAAGCAGGGGGATTCGACCCTCGCGGGTTGACCTTTCTGCTTCACAGCCCGTTGCCGACCTGGGTTACCAGCAAGAGGCGGTGTACCGCCCATCGGTCTTACGCAGGCTCCACAGACCTGACTTCCCGCCAGCCCGGCGGTAGGCCCGACCGGCTTGGTTATCGCCAGCCAGGCCCCAACAAATTAGCACACCTGTTCATTTCAGTGACACCGGCGTACGCCGGATTCGCCCCACCGGCGAACCAGCTATTCCTGCCCCGCTCCGCAGGGGTTCCGTTTCCTCTCCGGACTGAAGGCCAGAGCATCCACGGAGGCATCCGATGACCCCGACCTCACTGCGCTTCGCCGAAGGCGACGGCATCGTCACCTCCGCCGCCGGCCGGGTCGCGCTCGTCCACGGCGACGACGCCATCCGCCAGGCCATCATCCTGCTGCTCGGCACCGTGCCCGGCGAACGCCTGATGCGCCCCGAGTACGGCTCCCACCTGCACCGGCTGCTGTTCGCCCCCAACGACCAGACCACCGCGGGCCTGGCCATCCACTACGTACGCCACGCCCTCGAACGCTGGGAGCCGCGCATCGACATCGAGCAGGTCGACGCCGATCCGGACCCCGACAACGCGTCCCGGCTCAACGTGCACCTGCGCTACCGGGTCCGGCAGACGCTGGCCGCCGGCGTTCTCGACTACCCCATCGACCTCGGAGAACCGTCTTGACTTCCTCCCGCCGACAGACGGGAGCTCCTCCGGGTCGCCCCAGAGACTTCCTGCTTCACAGCCGACTGCCCGTCAGGGAGGGATCCCGTTGAGGTCTTACATAAGCTCCACAGGCTGTCACGGCCAGCCCGGCCGCCAGCAGGTTTTTCGCCGCGTTAACGTCACGATCGTGGACTGTGCCGCATTGGCAGGTCCATGTCCGTTGGCTAAGAGGCAGGTTCTCCGCAACGACACCGCACGTCGAACAAAGCTTGGTAGACGGGAACCAGCGGTTAACGGTGACCAGGTTGCGGCCGTACCACGAAGCCGTGTACTCCAGCATCGTTCGCAGCTGACGCCACCCTCCGTCGCTGATTGCGCGTGCGAGGTGAGGGTGCTTGAGCATGCTCTTAACGGTCAGATCCTCGATGACGATCGTTTGGGTTTCACGAACGATTCGAGTAGTCAATTTGTGCAGATAATCACGGCGGCGGTCTGCGAACGCTGTCTGCAGGTGCCGCAACGTCTGCTGCAGTGGTACGCAAGACACCTCACAGAGAAATGCCAGCTCCTCAGACTTCTTCCACGAAGTGAGCATCGCCGAGGTAGCGGAGTATCCGACTTTCTCCTGCCGTGCCTTCCACGCCTCACTTCGAGCCGCCAGTGCAAGGTTGTAGACCTTCCTGACGCAACCAAAAGTCCGCAACAGCTCTGCAGCCTGGGAGTCAGTCGGATAAAAGCGGTACTTGAATCCCCGCTTCACGACCTTGGACACCAGGACAACTTAGCACATGTGTTCGTGATGCTCGCCGCTCCGGATCGGCAAACCCGCTCGGTTCTGCAGCGGATGTACTCCCCTCGCCGAGCACGACGCCGCCCGCATGTCTTTGCCTGGTCTGTCGGCACCCTCAAAGGAAGGAACCGTCCATGATCCCCGTGCCCAACCTTGACGACCGCAGGTTCGACGACCTGGTCGCCGAAGCCCGCGACCGGGTGCGCCGCTCCTGCCCGGATTGGACGGACCTGTCCGTCCACGACCCCGGCGTCGCCCTGCTGGAGGCGTTCGCGTACCTGACCGAGGTCATGCTGTACCGGCTCAACCGGCTGCCGGAGAAGGCGTACCTGGAGTTCCTGAACCTGCTCGGCGTCACCCGCCGCCCGCCCGCCGCGGCCTGGGCCGAGCTGACGTTCACCCGCACCGGCGCCGACACCGGCCGCATCGCGATCCCCGCCGGCACCCGCGTCGCCGCGGCCCGCGGCGCCGACCCGCAGCCGGTCCTGTTCACCACCACCGCCCCGGCCGTCATCGCCGAAGGCGACACCGAGACCCGGGTACGCGCCTACCACTGCGAACTCGTCGACGGCGAACTCCTCGGCCTCGGCACCGGCCTGCCCGGCCTCGTTCTGCGCGCCGACCGGGCCCCGCTGGCGACCACCGGTGAACCCCTGGAGGTGCTGCTCGGCGTGCAGACGACCGGGCCGGTCACCGGCGCGGCCCGCGAGTACGACGGCCGCACCTTCGAGATCTGGCAGCGCGTCGAGACGTTCGCCGGCCTCGGCCCCGCCGACCGGGCGTACCTGCTCGACCCGGCCGGGGGCACCGTCACGTTCGCGCCCGCCCTCGACGGCGGCACCGTGCCCGGGGCGGTTCCGGCCGCCCACCGCGAGATCCGGCTCTGGTACCGCGTCGGCGGCGGCGCGTCCGGCAACGTGGCCGCGAACACGCTCACCGCGCTGCGCGACCAGATCCCGGGGCTGCGGGTCACCAACGCCGAGGCCGCGCGTGGCGGCCGGGACATCGAGCAGGTCGACGCCGCCGCGCGCCGGGGGCCGTACGAGCTGTTCAGCCTGCACCGCGCCGTCACCGCCCGCGACTTCGAACTGCTCGCCACCGCAGGGTCCCCGGCCGTCGCCCGTGCCCGCGCGTTCACCCGCGCGTCGATGTGGTCGTTCGCCCGCCCCGGCGAGGTCGAGGTGACACTGGTGCCGTTCGTGCCCGAGGCGGCCCGGCCCGGCTGGCGGCTGCCCGTCGCCGCCCTCGCCGAACGCCAGCTCGACGAGGTGCGCCTGCACACCCAGGCCGACCTGGACCGCCGCCGCGCCCTCGGCACCTCGGTCACCACCACCTGGGCCCGCTACAAGTCCGTCGCCGTCAAGGGCCGGGTCGTCGTCGGCCGGCAGGAAGACGTCGACGCCGTACGCCGCCGCATCCACGACCGCCTCCACCAGACCATCAGCCCGCTGCCCGCCCCCGCGACCGTCGAGGGCTGGTCCTTCGGCGAGCCGCTGCGGGCCTCCAACGTGTACCGGATCCTGGAGCAGGCCGAACCCGGCGTGCGCTACGTCGACGACGTGCGCTTCGTGCTCGAACACGCGCCCAGCCGCGACGTCACCTCGATCGCCGCCGACGGCTACCAACCCGGCACCTGGTACGCCGGCGGCGGCGAGCAGGTCTTCCGGTCCACGAACGACGGTGAGGGCTGGGAGCTGGTCACCGTGTTCGCGGGCGAAGCGGTGCGCCAGGTCGTGCCCGCGCCGGTGTCCGACCGGCCCGGCGTCGTCGCCCGCCCCGGCGCGGTCGCCGTCGTCACGAACTCCGACGAGGGCGGCTCGTGCGTGCACGTCTCCACGGACCTGGGCGAGACCTGGCGCAAGCTCACCGAGATCGACGCCGTCGTGCTCGAAGCGGCGTGGATCGACCGCGAGGAGGCGGTGTCGCTGCTGCTGGCCACCGACGTCGGCCTGTACGAGATGTCCCTGCTCGACGGCGCGGTCCCGCTGCAGATCATCGTCGACGGCAAGGACCAGGACCGCGGCTTCAACTCGGTGCGCACATTCGTGTCCGAACGCGGCGTGTGGGGCGTGGCCCTGGCCGCCGAGACCACCTACGGCGTGTACCTGTCCACGGCGGGCGGCCGTCAGGGCACCTTCACCCACGTCGGCCTCAACGGCGTCGACACCCGCGCCCTGTCCGTGGAGCTCGACGGGCCCGACACCATCCTCTGGGTCGGCACCGGCACCACCGACCCCCGCAAGCCCGGCAAGGGCTGCTACCGGGCCCGGCTGTTCGAGGCCGACGTGCGTTGGCAGGAGCTGTCCGCCGGGTGGACCGGCGGCACCTGCTGGGGCCTGGACTTCGTCGACGGCACCGCGTACGCCGCCAGCCAGAGCGGGGGAGTGCTGCAGCTGGACACCATGGCCGCCGCGCCGCAGTGGGAGTCCCCGTCGGTCAACTGCGGGCTGCCCCTGCGCGACCGCACCCGGTTCGAACCCGTGCGCACCATCGCCGGCGGCAGCCACGTGTTCGCCGGCGGCAACCGCGGCACGCACGTCGTCGCCGCTCCCGGCCAGTGGCGTTCGGCCGCCGACACCGAACTGCGCCAGCTCGTCACCATCCCGCCCACCTGGCTGCTCGTGTCCGGTGAGCACGACATCGAGGTGGTGACCGAAGATGCGCCGTGACGCGATCGCCGCGCTGCTGCCCGCCGCCTATCAGCGGGCCATGCACCCGACCGGGGTGCTGTGGGCGCTGCTCGACGTGATGGAGGGCCTGCACTCCTCCGGTGAGGCCCGACTGTCCACCGTCGAGGACCTGTTCCACCCGTACCGCTGCCCGCCCCAGCTGGTGCCGTTCCTGGCCCGCTGGGTCGCCGTCGACCACCTCGGCCACGGCCGGGACCTGGTCGCGCACGGCACGGCCCTGGCCCAGTCCCGGGGCACCCGGGAAGGACTGCGGGCCGCGGTGACCCTGGCCACCGGCCTGACCGACATCGAGATCGAGGAGTCGGCCGACCGGCCGTTCCACCTGATCGTCCGCATCCCCGCGGGCAGCGACCTGCTCGAACGCGTCCGGCACATCGTCGAGCTGGACAAGCCTGCCGCCACCACCTTCGAAATGGGAGAACTGCCATGACCGCCGACAAGACCGAGAAGTGGGTCATCACCACCGCGACCCCGGAGGTGACCCTCGGCCAGGACCGCGCCGCCGAGGTCACCTTCACCATCACCAACCAGTCCCGCCGCACCGGCCGGCCCGGGATCGACTTCCACACCGGCCAGGACACCGACGCGTCCTGGTTCACCGTGGAGGAGTACCCGCGCCCGAAGCCCGGCGCGACCGCGCCCCTCGTCGTTAAGATCAACGTTCCGCAGGCGGCCCCGGCCGGGCGCTACGAGTTCCAGGCCCGGCTCACCCCGCCGCTGACCCTCGGCGCGCAGCGCGACGCCGAACTGTCCGACGCCCCTGAGGAGACCTCGGTCCTCAGCCGCCGCGTCGCCGTCGTCGTGCCCGCCCCACCCGCCCCGGAGAAGAAGCCGTTCCCGTGGTGGATCGTCGTCGCCGCGGCCCTGGCCGTGCTCGTCATCGGGGTCATCACCTGGGTCGTCTGGCCCGAGGGCGAGCAGGCCACCACGACCCCGCAGCCCACGGCGTCGGCCACGCCCGCCGCGTCGGCCAGCCCCGTCCCGGTGGAACTGGTCGCCGTGCCGAAACTGATCGGGCTGCCGCCCGCCGATGCCAAGGCCGCCCTGGCCAAGGCAGGGTTCGTGGCAGGCACTGTCCAGTTCGGCTGGGACAACTCCCGCGGCCCCGGTGCGGTCACCCGCCAGTCCCTGCCCGGCGGCGCGACCGCGGCCAAGGGCAGCACCGTCGACCTCGGTATCTCCGCCGCCGCCGCCAAACCCGTCATCTCCCAGCCGGTCACCAACTCCAGCGTCCCGCCGAACCGCATGCCGACCCTCGTGTGGACCCAGCCCGACTCGTGGCCGGTCCGCTGGCTGATCACCGTCCAGATCGAACGCTGCACCAAGTCCGCGTTCGGCGAGGTCTGCCAGCCCACCCCCGCCGTGTCCAGCCAGATCGCCACCGCGCGCGAGTTCACCCCGGCGATGCCGACGCTCAACTACAACACCGTCAACAACGTCCGCGACAACGGCTGGGTGTTCGTCAACGTCCAGGTCCTCGACGACTACGGCACCGCGACCGAGGCCGGGACCGTGCGCGTCTACCTGGAGCACTGACATGCCCGCCTTGACCCGAGGACAGAAGATCCTCGCCGCGGTCGCGGTGCTGATCGTCGCGCTGTTCGTCACCGGCGTCGCCACCGCCGACGACGGCACGATGACCGATCCGACCGACAACGCCCTGGTCCAGACCCTCGGCGACTGGTTCGGCGACCCCGACCCCGTCGACCCGTCGGACCTGTCCGCACCCTGCCTGACCGACGGCGTGCTCGTCGTCGAGACCGGCTGCGTGCTCACCGTCGCCGCCGCCGACAGCGACCTGCGCGAGGTCGAACTGCGCCCCGACGGTCCGCTGCGCCTGGTCACCCGCGCCCCGCACGACGACACGGTCCTCGACCGCGACGTGCCCGCCGGGGAGCCGATCCGCGTCGCCGTCGACGACCAGGGCGTCGACATCACCCTGACCTGCGACAAGTGCACCGTCACCCTGGGAGGAAGCGATGGATAGGCTCCGCACTCCGTTCTTCTTCGTCGCCCTGGTCGCCCTCGGCCTCGTCGTCGCCGTCGAGACCGGCAGCTCGCTGCTGCTCGGCCTCACCACCCCGGCGCTGGGCACTGCCACCGAACTCGGTGCCGACGTGCCACCGGGCGTCGCGGAACGGCCCGGCGGCATCGCCGTCAGCTACCTCGCCCTCATCGACGTGGTGCTGCTCGGCACGGCCGTGCTCATGGGCGTGGCGATCCTCGCCTCCAAGCGGCTGCACGCCCGCGCCCAGGGCGTGGCCACCCTGGTCGGGGCGATCATCCTGATCATCACGGCGCTGGTGCTGCTGTTCGTCGCCATCGCCAAGCTGATCCTGATGGTGTCGCTGCTGCTGGCGTTCCCGTTCGGGACGATCGTCTACCTGATCCTGTTCGGGTCGTTCCCGCGCGGCGAAGCTGCCACGGTGCTGTCGCTGATCATGTTCCTGAAGGTGGTCGCCATCGCCTGCCTGATCATCGCGCAGCAGCGCTTCCTGCAGAACAAGGGACTCGTCGCCATGATGATCACCTCGCTGCTCGGCAACGTCGTCGCCGTGTTCCTGCACGGGATCGTGCCCGGGATCCTGGTCAGCATCACCGACGCCATCGCCGGCATCGTCTTCGCGATCGTCGGGATCGTCTGGGCGATCATCCTGCTCGTCGGGTCCATCCCGGCGATCGTTCGGGCGGTGCAGGTGACGGTCGAGAGCAGCAAGCAGCTCAAGGCAGCCGCGGCCACCTGAGCCGCGGACCCGGGTTCGCGTGCCCGGCGACACCGGGGCCCCGACACGCGAACCAGGCGGTGGCGCGGCCTGCCGACGGCAGGCGGGCCGCGCCACCGCTCCCGCGCGGGCAAAGGTCGGTTCGACAGCGGCCACATCTATTTTGATGTGCCCCACATCGAAATAGATGTGGCCGCGTTCGCTGCATGGCACGTCCGAGGAGCCGACCGGAGGGTGCGTGCCGGCATCCTGGGCGACCGGCCCGAAATATCGGAGGGCCCTCGTAAGATCCGCCGCGACGACGACCTGCCCGGCTGCGGGTGGTCAGGGCCACTCGGCGGCGACGGTACGGGGGACAGGGTGGGCGGATCGAGCGACGCGCTGGGCGTCCGGCGGATGGTCCGCCAGTACGCGGTGCCCGAGTGGATGATCGCCGAGTGTGCCGAGGCGCGCGAGCGCGGAGACTGGCGGGCCGCGTGCGAGGCGGCCCGGGTGACGGTCGACATCGACGATGCCGGCCCGGTCGCGGACCTGCTGGCCGGGTTCGCGCCCGACCTGCTCCGATGGCATCTGCCACGTTCGGGAAGCGGGACGGCGGGCCTGTCCGCCGGGTTGACGTACCTACTGGCGCCGGACGGGCCGGTGACCCCGGACAGCGCCGTGCTCGTGGTCCGGTCGCCGGAGTGGGTGACCGGCTCGCAGCGGCTCACCGTGCAGGCGAGGCGCGCCGGTGACCTGGGGGAGAATCCGGTCTACCCGCTCGCGCGCTATCTGTGGGACACGCGGCGGGTCGGCGAGCTGCGTGACGTGCTGCAGCCGGCCGAGCCACCCGTGCTCGCCGCACCCGCGGAACCTCCGCCGTCCGTGCCGTGTGGACGGTGCGGCAAGGTGCACACTGACGAGCCGTCGGGGCCACCGGGGGAGTGGGCCGCGGCCGGGTGGGTGATCGACGAGTCGGCGACGGTCGGCTACTGGGGATCCTGGGATCTCGCTGTGCTGCGCCGCGCCGATCCGTCGTTCGCGGTTCGTGAGCTGCGCCGGCTCACGGCCCAGTTCGGCCACCGGCCATACCGGCTGCGGGGCGACGAGGGCAGGCGAAATCGGTACTACCAACGGAAGGTGCACCTGGAAGCGGCTGGTGATCGTCACCGGTTGACCTGCGGTGAGCCGGCTCCACCACGGCCAGGATCGATCGACGTGGACCTCTGCCTGCATCCCATGCTGCTGCGCCCGCCCGTCGACCTGGACCTGATCCGGCACGACCTGATCGGCGTCTTGGACCTGCATCCCCTGGTGCGAGCGGCGCTGTTCCCCGCCACTGGTGCCGAGACCCGCCCCGCCGCGGGCACGTCCATGGTTCCCGCCGGGTTCTGGCAGGAGGAGCGGATCCGGGTGCGGTGTGGCCGGCAATGGCACTGGATCAGCCTGCGGGACGGGCAGGTCGAACTGCTCCACCACGACGGGGCCGAGCGGCGGCGGGAGCACGCTCTTCGCGCCTTCGGCGGGGCGGTGCGCGGCTGCTTCCAGGCCGAACTCGGCTGGCTCGACGGTGACGACGCCGCGCCGAAGCGGCTGCGGGAGCACCGCCACGATCTGTGGCGGCGGATGGAGCACGGCGGCAGCCGGGTCGTGCTCGCGCTGCTCGACGCGGGCATGAACCCGCACGTGCGCGACGGCCAGGGCCGGACGCTGCTGCACCGGATGCACATGTTCGAGCACGAGCAGCTGCTGCCGCGCCTGCTCGCCGCCGGGCTGGACGTGAACGCCCTCAGCCGGCGCGGCTGGACGCCGATGGCTGAAGCGCTGGTCCATTCGGCGCCGGCCGACCTGCTCGTGGCGTTGAACGCCGCGGGCGCGTATCCGCAGCTGTCGCTCACGGACCCCGGGCACTGGCCCGACCCGGCCGGTTGACCGGTCAGATCTCGTCGAGCCAGATCACGATGCCGGTCAGCTGGTGCAGCACGGCGGTGACCCCGGCGCGGATCGCGGCAGCGCAGCGCTCAGGCGTGAACGTCGCCGGGTCGTAGGTCGAGGACATGCCGAGTCCTTCGCCGCGGAACGACGCCCCGGACCAGTCGACGGCGGTGACGTTGCCGGTGGGCTCGGCGAGTTCCGCCCCGACGACGAGGAACTGCTGGTCGAGGTGGCTCGCGGTGACCAGCGCCAGCGGGTCGATCAAGTCGTTGCCTGCGCTGACGACGAGGTCCGGTTTCAGCTCCATGGCGCGCACGATGCTGGGCACGAGGTCGTGCGCGTCGGCCGCGGTGACCGTACGCAGGTCGACCGCCTCGTCGTCGGCCCACTGCCGGACCGCGGTGACCAGTGCCTTGGTCGGTGCGTCGGATCCGCTGGTGAGCAGCACCACGCGGTAGCCCTCCGACGGGTGTACCCCGGCCCACGAGCCGGGCCGTGGCGTAATGGTCGATTCCGGGGCGGGCCGCGCGGACGGGTCGACAAAGCCGGGGCCGGGGCTGCCGACGGGGTGGGGTGCGGGGTGCGGCTGTGTCCAGTCGTCACCGGAACCGCAGCCGGCCGTCAGGGCGACGGCCAGGGCGGCCGTCGCGGCGAGGGCGGCGCGAAACGTGGGGCGCAAGGTGATCGTGCTCCAGGGTGGGTGGTGCCTTCGTGCCCCGTATTCCTACCGCAGAGATGCCCGCTGGCCAGCGCGTCTCGTCGGGTTCTGGGCGATTGTTCGCGGTCGGTTCGCCGGTGGTCGGTCCGGTGTTCACCGTCGGCGGGCAGCGTGCACTCGCCAGCACCGAAGGAGCACCATGTCAGACCGTTTACGCAGGACCATCGTCGCCGCCGCCGGGATCGCCGCGGCGGCTTTCGCATTTCTGAGCGCCGCGCCCGCCCAAGCCCACGGGTTCAGCTCGACCGTGTACGCCGACATCACGGCGGGTGACGCCGGGCACGTGCGCACCGCGCTGGAGCTGGAGTACGACCTGCTCGTCGTCTCCGCCGCCGACGAGCGCCATGATGACGACCTCTTCAAGGCGGGCACCGCCGCGTTCGAGGCCCGTGACGCCGCAGGGCAGGCCGCGGCGCTCGACACGCACCGGGCGGCGGCCGTCGGTTACGTCACGGACCGGTTCGCGGTCTCCTCCGGTGGGGGAGGGTGCGCGCCGACGCAGGCGGGCGCGTTCACGATCGGGGAGCGGGACGGGGTGCCGTACGCACGGCTGCTGCTGGACTGGGCCTGCCCCGCCGGGGACGGCCACGAGGTGCGCAGCTCGCTGTTCCCTGACGCCGAGCAGTACGTCACGGACACCAAGACGATCGTCACCTACCACCTCGACGGACACACCGGCAGTGCGGCGCTCGACGCGGGCACACCGTCGTTCTCCACCGCGCAGTCGTGGTACCAGCGGTTCTGGGAGTTCTTCAGCCTCGGCGCGGAGCACCTGCTGGGAGGCATCGACCACATCCTGTTCCTGCTGGCGCTGATCGCCGGGTCGCGGCGGGTGCGCGAGATCGTGCTCGCCGCGACCAGCTTCACCCTCGCGCACTCGGTGACGTTCATGCTGGCCGCACTCGGTGTGGTCGCGGTGCCCGCGATCGTGGTGGAGCCGGTGATCGCGCTGTCGATCGCGGTCGTCGCCGGCTGGCACCTGTGGCGGCTGCGCCGCGGCGGCCAGGTCCTGGACCTGTCCACGTCGGGTGGCCGACTCGGCCTGGACCGGGCGGGCCGGATGCGGCTGGGTGTCGTGTTCGTGTTCGGGCTGGTGCACGGTCTCGGGTTCGCGGGCGCGCTAGGCATCGACGAGGCGTGGTCCTGGACGCTGCTGTGGTCGCTGCTGGTGTTCAACGTCGGCATCGAGGTCGTGCAGCTCGCCGTCATCGCGGTGGTGTTCCCGCTGCTGTCGCTGCTGCGCCGGCGCAATCCCGTGGCGGGCCGGTGGGCGACAGGGGTCATTTCGGGCGGGGTGGCCGTGATGGGGCTGATCTGGTTCGTGCAGCGCCTGACCGGCCAGTGATCTTATTAGTAAGGCTAACTAACTTGTGCGGCGAATTCACTCCCGGTTCACCACACGGGACGAGCGTGAGGGCGCTTCACCAGTTCAGGGGCGCTTTCGGGCGCTCCCTCGGCAAAGGAACGGAACATTGAGCAACAAGACACGGGCCCCCGGGCTTGTGCGGCGCCGCCTGGCCGTCGGGGCCACCGCCGCACTGCTCGGCGTGGCCGTGGCCGTCGGTAGCGGACTGGGCACGGCCGCCTCGGCAGCCGACTCGGTCAGCCTCACCGGCGTCATCCTCGGCGTCGGCGCCGACGAGTCCCAGCGCGTCCTCACCTGGTACTCCTCGGCCGACACCGCGCAGAAGGTCCAGCTCGCCCCGACCGCCGCGCTCGTGAACGGCGAGTTCCCGGCGACGGCCGCCGCGTTCGACGCCATCGGCGGCGCGAACATCGCGACCAGCGGCGGCTACAACCGCCACGCGACCATCACCAGCCTGAAGGAGAAGACCCGGTACTCCTACCGGGTCGGCGGCGACGGCGCGTGGTCGCCGACGTACTCCTTCCAGACGCAGGACTTCGAAGGCGACTACGACTTCCTGTTCTTCGGCGACCCGCAGATCGGCTCGTCCGGCGACACCCTGAAGGACCAGGCGGGCTGGGAGGAGACCCTCAAGGTCGCCACCGCGGCCAACCCGAACGCCGAGCTGCTGGTCTCCGGCGGCGACCACGTCGAGTCGGCCAACAACGAGTCCCAGTGGACCTCGTTCCTGGCCCCCGACCAGCTGCGCCAGTACCCGGTGGTGGCGACGATCGGCAACCACGACGTCGGCGGCAAGGCCTACGAGCAGCACCACTTCACCCCGAACACGGACCGCTCGGCCCCGTACTACGACAACGGCAACCCGGCCGGCACCAAGTCCGGCGGCGACTACTGGTTCGTGTACAAGGACGTGCTGTTCATCGACATCAACAGCAACAGCTACGCCGTGCCCGCCGGTGGCGGCAACGTGGGCGACTCGGCCCACGTCGCCTACATCACCGACGTCATCAACAAGCACGGCGCCGAGGCCAAGTGGAAGGTGCTGGTCTACCACCACTCCATCTACTCCCCGGCCAGCCACGCCACCGACACCGACAACAAGGACCGGCGTGAGCACTTCACGACCGCGTTCTCGCAGCTCGGCATCGACATGGTGCTGCAGGGCCACGACCACAGCTACTCCCGCAGCTACGCCATCAAGAACGGCCAGAAGGCCAACCCGGACGAGCAGCCCGGCGCGGCCGAGGTGTTCCCCGGTCCCGGCGGCGTGATCTACGTGACGGCGAACTCGGCCTCGGGCTCGAAGTACTATGACATCAAGAAGCCCGACGCCACCGGCACCGGCATCCGGGGCAACGGCCCGGACCCGCTGAACCCGGACAGCTACTGGTACAACTCGGTGCAGAACCAGGAGCACGTGCGCAGCTACGTCAAGGTGCAGGTGCGGGCCGACAAGCTCGTCCTGGAGAACCTGCGCAGCGGCACGTGCGCCGCGCCGAACGCGTCGGTGGAGAAGGGCAGCTGGTGCTACAACACCAGCGAGGCGCAGCCGGTCGGCTCGATCGTCGACAAGGTGACCGTGCGCCCGTACCACGGCTCCGGCCAGGACGTGCAGGTCGCGGTGCCCAACCCGGCCCCGGGCGAGTTCGGCTGGACCATCGACGGCTACAACGGCCTGGTCGACCTGGGCACCGCGCAGGAGCGCAACGGCACCTTCTTCGAGGCCACCGGGAAGATCAACCCGATCCTCGTGACGGACAGCCGCCGCTCGCTGGCCCCGTGGTCGATCTCGGCGAGCGCGGGCGAGTTCCGTGACGGCGACAAGACCTTCACGGGCGCGTACCTGGGCTGGACGCCTTTCGTGCTGGACGCCGGCGCCGGCGCCCAGCCGGGGAACGCGGTGCTGTCGGCGTACGACGACCAGGGTCTCGGTCTGTCCGTCGCGCGCGGTCTGGCCGCCGCCGAGCAGGGCCACCCGCGTGGCTCGGCCAAGCTCGGGGCCGACCTGTCCCTGAAGATCCCGGACAGCGTCGCCAAGGGCAGCTACCGGGCCACCATCACGATCACCGCTCTGAGCAGCTGATCGTCAACCCCTGACGGTGGGGCGGGCGTCCTGCGCCCGCCCCACCACCGAACCGATCCGAGGAACCACCGCAATGCGCACCTCCACTCGCCGTACAGCCGTCGCCGCTCTGCTCCGCACCACCGCTTTGGCGCTGCTCGCCGTCGGCGCGGTCGTCGGCCCGGGTGCCGGTCCGGCGCTGGCCGCCGACGGCGACGTCGCCTGGACCGTCCGGACCGCCTCCAACGGGTACGGCGCCGACAGGTCCAGCTACAGCTACGCGGTCAACCCCGGCGGCCGCGCCGACGACGCCCTCGTCGTCGCGAACCGCGGCACCACCCCGCTGAACCTCGCCGTGTACGCCGCCGACGGGTTCACCACCGGCACCGGCCAGCTCGACCTGCTCCCCAAGGACCAGAAGTCGACCGCCGTCGGCGTCTGGCTGCAGACCACCAGCCCGAACATCACCGTCGCGCCGGGCAAGACCGTCACCGTCCCGTTCGCCGTCACCGTGCCCGGCAACGCGACCCCCGGCGACTACGTCGGCGGCATCGTCACCTCGCTGACCCAGACCGACCAGGCGCAGAACATCAACGTCGACCGCCGCCTCGGCATCCGCGTCAAGCTGCGCATCAGCGGCGAACTCAAACCCAGCCTCGCGGTCGAGGACCTGCACGTCGACTACACCGGCTCCGCCAACCCGCTGGCCAAGGGCGACGCGACGGTCACCTACCGGATCCACAACACGGGCAACGCGGTGCTGTCGGCGCGGCAGGACGTGTCGGTCACCGGGCCGTTCGGCTGGCTGCGGGCCGACGCCGGGAACGTCGCCGCGCCGCCGCAACTGCTGCCCGGTGAGAGCTGGACGGTCACCGTGCCGGTGCACGGCGTCGCGCCCGCGACGAAGCTCACGGCGACCGCGATCCTCACCCCGCTGCTCACCGATGCCTCCGGCTCCAGCACCGACCTCGAACAGGTCGAAGCCACCGGCGGCACCTGGGCGATGCCGTGGGCGCTGCTGATCCTGATCGTCGTCGCGGCGCCGAGCGGGCCTGGGCCGCCTCGAAGCGCGGGTTGTTCCAGCTCCCGCCGACGGCCGCGGCGGCGTCCGGGGGCAGCCAGTCCGAGTTGCCG